>CALMXV010000001.1 GCA_937871155.1 uncultured Taibaiella sp.
CTTATGGTAAACTATCAGGGCGTGTACTAGAAGACTTGATAGAAAATACAAGAGATCTTGAAGGACAAGATGAGAAAAGAAATAAAGTAGATTTTGCATTGTGGAAAAATGCCCCTCCTCAACACATTATGCGCTGGAAAAGCCCATGGGGCGAAGGTTTTCCCGGATGGCATATTGAGTGTTCTGCAATGAGTAGTAAGTATCTTGGTGAAACATTTGATATCCATGGTGGTGGTATGGATTTGCTCTTTCCACATCATGAAAGTGAAATAGCTCAAAGCACTGTAGCTCATGGTCACCCTCCAGTTCGTTATTGGGTACACAATAATATGATTACTATCAACGGCAAAAAGATGGGTAAGAGTTATAATAATGTCATTAAATTGACTGAGTTATTTAGTGGCACACATCCAATACTAGAGCAGGCGTATCATCCTATGACGATTCGCTTCAATATCCTTCAAACACATTATCGAAGCACATTAGATTTTTCAAATGAAGCTTTGAAAGCATCAGAGAAAGCCTTGAAAAGATTGTGGGAAGCTTATGAGGTATTGAAACAGTTGGATAGCAATGTGGACACTGCTGCCGATAACCAATTGAATGAAAAAGTAATCACTTGGTGCAACGAATGTGAAGACTTTATGAACGATGATTTAAGTACAGCTAAAGTCATTGCCAATTTGTTTGAATTAGCCCCTATCATTAATGGCATAAAAGGGGGTCAAATTCCCTCAAACGCACTTTCATCAGCTACCTTGTCTCAGTTAAAAGGAACGTTCAAAACCTATTTGGAAGCCATCTTCGGACTACAACCAATGCAAGCCGCACAAAGCGATGCACTTGGTAAAGTTATGGATTTGTTGATAGACATCCGTAAAGAAGCGCGTGCTAAAAAGGACTTTGCAACCTCTGATCAAATTAGAAATAGACTCGCTGCTGCAGGTGTCATCTTGAATGATGAAAAAGATGGAAGCGTATCATATACTCTTGAATAAATGAAAAAATTCTCCAGAATATTCGGCTATCTACGCGATCAGAAGCAGCAAGTAGCATTTTATTTTATCACCAATTTGCTGGCAATTATTTTTGCTACGTTTTCTTTGGTGTCTGTAGCACCTGTTTTAAAAATTCTTTTTACAGCGGATAAAACAACTGTGAAAGGAACGGGTATTCTGGCAGAAGTACAAGCATTTGTTACAAGCCTTATTCTTCAATATCAACCGATGAATGCACTCATCTTGGTAGTAAGTGTCATCGTCTTAGCAACATTGTTGAAGAACCTGTTTCTATATTTATCTCGATATATCTTAATGCCCATTCGAAATCATGTATTACAACGTTTGAGAAACGACATGTTCGTTAAGACCATCTCCTTACCCATTGGTTTTTTTACAGAAGAAAAGAAAGGAGATCTTATATCCAGAATGACCAATGACATCAACGAAGTAGAGCTTTCTATTATGGCTACACTTGAAGTGTTCATTAGAGAACCGCTGACCATCCTATTCACCTTGGGAAGTATGATTCTAATCAGCCCACAATTGACCTTATTCTTATTGCTTTTTCTACCAATCATTGGGTTTATCATTGGCATCATAGGAAAGTCGCTAAAAAAACGCTCTACACTTGCACAGGAACACCTAGGCGATATGCTGGGTGTACTAGACGAGACACTTAGTGGCTTGAGAATCTTAAAGGCTTTTAATGCAGAAGGACAACAACACAAAAGATTTTCAAAAATCAACAACCTTATCTTTCAAACAAGAAACCAAATATCACAACGACAAGAATTAGGCTCGCCGCTTTCAGAAACTGTGGGTGTATTAGCCGTCGGCATTATTCTTTGGTATGGAGGAATGCTCATCTTTTCAGGGCAAACAACTATGACCGGCGAATGGTTTATCGGTTATATCATTTTGTTTACACAAATTATCAATCCAATAAAAAGCCTTTCTAATAGCTTTTTAAACATTAAAAAAGGGAGCGCAGCATTAGAACGCATTGAACATTTGTTGGATGCTCCTAATATTATTAAAGAAATAACATCACCTAAAGTCATTAATGAGTTTTCAAATTCTATTGAACTGCAACAAGTGTCATTCTCTTATGGTGAGCGAAAGATTTTAAACAACATTAATATCACTGTACCAAAGGGAAAAACAATTGCCTTAGTAGGCGCTTCCGGTTCTGGAAAATCGACTCTTGTAGATTTAATACCACGTTTTCATGATGTAAGTAGCGGTGCTGTGCTAATAGATAGGCTTAATATAAAAGAATATGGGTTGACGAGTCTTAGGAAGCTGATGGGTATCGTAAGTCAAGAGCCTATTTTGTTTAATGATACCATTTACAACAATATCACTTTGGGTACAGAAGGTGCTACACAAGCACAAGTAGAAGAAGCAGCTAAGATTGCCAATGCTCATAATTTTATTGTTCAAAAGTCAGAAGGCTATCAAACTATTGTAGGAGATAGAGGATCGAAATTATCCGGCGGGGAACGTCAACGCATCACCATTGCACGTGCTGTATTGAAAAATCCTCCAATTCTGATTTTAGATGAAGCTACTTCTTCTCTTGATACCGAAAGTGAACGTTTAGTGCAGCTTGCCATCAATACCTTAATGAAAAATAGAACTTGTATTGTAATTGCTCATCGATTATCAACCGTGCAACATGCCGATGAAATCATTGTAATGCAACAAGGGAATATTATGGAACGCGGTACACACGAACAATTACTGGCTTTGCAAGGTCACTACCATAAGCTAGTAGCTATGCAACAAGTGAAGTAGTAAGTGGCAGTTCAAATCGATAATGCCATGTTGAATGTCCATCAACAAAGAAGCCTATAGTACAAGATTTTTGTTTTGAAAAGGGTAGTTCATCAACTGAGTATATACTTTGGTAGAAAGCATTTTTTGAAGGTTGATAAGATGCCTATCATGATGGATGTCTGTGCCACAATAATCATAAAGCCCATCTTGTAACAAACGTTCTGCAATATCTTTCACAGGTTTGCCATAATAACCCGTGAGAGATAACGTATTCAACTGCAATAAGCATCCACGATTTTTGAAGTCGGCAAAGACATGATATTTTTGATGATAAAATGGATAACGTTCTGGATGAGCTAAGACAGGTTTATATCCTTTTGTTTCTATTCTAAAAATAATTTCAGGCAAACGCACTGGTTCAAACATAAAAGAAAATTCCACTAAAAGCTCCTTGCCACTTAGTGTTAGCAGGGGTTCCTTTTCTAGTAAATCCATAAAGATATCATCGATATAATACTCTGCTGCTGCCCTTATAGGAATGTGAATTTCATTTTCAATAAGGGCTGCTTTAAGGGTATCTAGCGCTTGTTGTATTATCGCTGTGGTATTTGGGAATATATCTGATTTTATATGCGGTGTTGTTATCAGTTGTGTGTAGCCTAATGCTATCAACCCTCTTATTAACGTAAGGCTATCTTCAATAGTTTGAGCACCATCATCTATTCCGGGTAAAAGATGCGAGTGCATATCGGTACCCAAAAATGAAAAGGCATTATTTACCTCTGTAGATAATGCATCAGAGGGTGCTAAAGTTGTGTTTTTATTAAAGCCGAATAACTTTCCAAACAAAGACATGGGGCAGAACTAGGTTGCTTTCTTAAAACCTCAAATCTAAGAGTTATTTGTGTTATCCGATTGCTAAGGCTTTATTTCTTACTGCTAAAAAAATCCTTTAATTCGTTAGACATGGCTTCTGCTTTATGTTTCAGGTCTTTTAGTTCTACGGTTACATTC
>CALMXV010000002.1 GCA_937871155.1 uncultured Taibaiella sp.
GGGAGTACCCAGTTGATTTATCTAAAAAAATCTCTACTGCGTAATCTGGGTTAAACTAAAACCTAAGTTATTAGCATAAACAAAAAAGCAACCTCAAGACGAGATTGCTTTTTTTATAGCGGGTATCATTTCGATTAATAACGATAATGCTCCGGTTTGTAAGGTCCTTCTTTTGAAATACCTAGATAAGATGATTGTGCATCCGATAGGATTTCTAATTCTACACCAATTTTAGCTAAATGTAAACGTGCTACTTTTTCATCAAGATGCTTAGGTAAAACATATACTTTGTTTTCGTAGTTAGCATGATGGTTCCATAGCTCAATTTGAGCAAGCGTTTGGTTGGTGAATGAGTTACTCATTACGAAACTTGGGTGGCCGGTAGCGCAACCAAGATTCACCAAACGACCTTCAGCCAATAGGATGATGTCTTTACCATCTATAGTATAAAGATCTACTTGTGGTTTGATTTCGTTTTTAGTATTACCGTAATTGTCATTCAACCAAGCAACATCAATTTCAATATCAAAGTGACCGATATTACAAACAATAGCTTTGTCTTTCATTAATTTGAAGTGTTCGCCGGTAATCAAATCACGACAACCAGAAGCAGTAACGATAATGTCCGCTTCTTTAACAGCGTCTATCATTTTCTTAACTTCAAAACCATCCATTGCTGCTTGTAACGCACAGATAGGATCAATTTCAGTAACTATTACTCTAGCACCTGCACCACGAAGAGACTCAGCAGAGCCTTTACCCACATCACCATAGCCACCTACAACAGCTACTTTACCAGCCATCATTACATCTGTTGCACGACGGATAGCATCCACTAAAGATTCTTTACAACCGTATTTGTTATCAAATTTGGATTTAGTAACAGAGTCATTTACGTTGATAGAAGGAATTGGTAATGTACCATTTTGCATTCTGTCATAAAGACGGTGTACACCGGTAGTAGTTTCTTCACTAATACCTTTAATGTGTTGTACTAATTCAGTATAAACATCAAGTACCATATTGGTTAAATCACCACCATCATCCAAAATCATATTCAATGGACGATCTTCACCTCCGAAAAATAAGGTTTGTTCAATACACCAGTCTGCTTCGGCTTGTGTTTGTCCTTTCCAAGCAAATACACCAATACCCGCAGCGGCGATAGCAGCAGCAGCATGATCTTGTGTTGAAAAGATATTACAAGAGCTCCAACGTACTTCAGCACCTAATTCTACTAATGTTTCAATAAGCACAGCTGTTTGAATAGTCATGTGTAAACAACCGGCTATTCTTGCACCCTTTAAAGGTTTTTGTGCTCCAAATTCTTTGCGGATAGACATCAATCCTGGCATTTCTGCCTCAGCTAGTTTTATTTCCTTACGGCCCCATTCCGCTAGGCTCATATCTTTCACTTTGTAAGGAAGTTTAAAATCAATTTGATTTCGAGTTGCAGTACTCATGTTTTCTTTTTATTTTTTTAGTTATAGTTTCAAAAAAGTCTGCGAAGCTACAATTTTATTTTTATATATACGAGATAGGATTACATTCTTGGTAAAGCATATTGATGGTTTAACCATTAGATTTATTTTTCTCACTTTCTAAAACTATACATGCCGGACTTTTCAGTCGCGGCATGTAAATTATAGGATTGAAAAATTTGATTAGGCTGTTTGCATAACAATTGGTGCTGCACTACGAATTTCTTCATTCGCCTGAGCTGCATATTTTTCAAAGTTTTTGATAAATAATTGTGCTAATTCAGAAGCTTTTTTATCGTAAGCCTCTTTGTCAGACCATGTATCACGTGGATTCAACATGTTACTTGGTACATCAGGGCAAGATTGTGGTACCAGAACTCCAAATATATTATGTGGTTTGTACTCTACAGCATCCAACTGTCCGTTCATAGCAGCTGTAATCATAGAGCGTGTATATTTAAGACTCATACGACTGCCTACACCGTAAGAGCCGCCACTCCATCCGGTATTGATCAACCATACATTTACATCTTTATGTTGGTCCAATTTTTCACCCAATAATTCAGCATATTTTGTAGGATGCAATGGTAAAAATACTCTACCAAAACAAGCAGAGAACGTAGATTGTGGCTCTGTAACCCCTACTTCTGTACCGGCAACTTTAGCCGTATAACCAGAAATAAAATGATACATTGCTTGAGCTTTAGTCAACTTGCTGATGGGTGGTAGAATACCAAATGCATCGCAGGTTAAAAAGAAAATGTTTTTTGGATCTCCGCCATAAGAAGGCTCTTTTGCATTAGGAATATGGTGAATTGGATAGGCTGCACGAGTGTTTTCTGTAATGCTACCATCTTTATAATCCACTTCTTTAGAACCCGCTTTGAATACGATATTCTCAAGGATAGCGTTTGGCTTAACAGCGGCAAAGATTTGTGGTTCTTTTTCAGCAGATAAGTCAATCACCTTTGCATAGCATCCTCCTTCAAAATTAAATACCGAACCATCAGCCCATCCATGTTCATCATCACCAATCAATGCACGGTTAGGATCTGCAGAAAGGGTTGTTTTACCGGTACCGGATAAACCGAAGAATAATGCAACATCACCATCTTTACCTTCGTTAGCAGAGCAATGCATACTCAACACACGATGCTTATGAGGTAGCACATAATTTAATACACCGAAAATGCCTTTTTTCATTTCGCCGGTATAGGCCGAACCACCAATAAGAATTATTTTACGAGTAAAGTTTACAATAGTAAAGTTTGCTTGACGAGTTCCATCGGTAGCAGGGTCTGCTTGGAAACCAGGCGCTTGAAGTATTGTCCATTCTGGTTGTTGTGTTTCTATTTCAACTTCGGTAGGACGCAAGAAAAGATCATTACAAAATAAGTTAGCCCAAGGTGCTTCATTTACTACTCTTAAATTTAAACGGTATTTAGGGTCTGCGCAAGCATAGGCATCACGAACCCAAACTTCCTTACCTTCAAAATAGGCACAAACACGGTCGTAAAGCTTATCAAAAGTTGCTGTATCCATTGGGATATTTACATCTCCCCAATCCACACTATTTTCTGTTTCTACATCTTTGATAGTAAATTTATCTTTAGGAGAGCGCCCGGTAAATTTCCCGGTACTTACACACAGTGCACCTGTGTCATTCAATTCTCCTTGACCCAATTCAAGAGTCTTATTAACGAGTTCTTCAGGAGCTAAGTTCCAATGAGCTATAGCTACATTAAGTCCCATATCAGATAATTTTGCTGATGGGTTCTTTTTGCCAAATTCCTGCATAGTTTTATAACTTTTGTGAAAAATTTTTAGGAGGCAAAATTAGTATTTAAAAATTACTAACACACTTTGAACTAGTATTTTTTTGTAGCCGTTTCATTTCCTTTTAGTGAATGAAAAAATTATAAACTTAGGTCTTTGGTCTTTATTCTGATAGTTTTTAAACTAACTAAAAAATAATCTTAGCCTTATTTCTTTATATAATTTGCTTTATTACAGGCTTGTAGTCGGGTTCTTTCTTACTTAAATCATAGTTATTTTTAACACTATCTTTTTTTTGAATTTAAAACTCCTATATTTGCGCAAAATTTCGAGGGT
>CALMXV010000003.1 GCA_937871155.1 uncultured Taibaiella sp.
GAGGTATCCGGTTTTATAAGTTCTGGTTCCTCTTTCTTTTGACAACTAGCTAATGTTAACATTACAAAGATTAATACACTCAATTGTTTCATGGCGTAATATTTAAATTGAATCGATGAGCAAAATTTGGAATAGTCTCAATCATGAAGTTCGTTCTCCCACTTACTTACTACAGCCGTGGCTACACTATTACCTACAACATTGGTTGCGCTTCTTCCCATATCCAATAAAGGATCTATCCCCAATAATAATGCCAAGCCGGCTTCGGGAATATTAAAGGTAGCAAGCGTACCTGCTATGACCACTAAAGAAGCTCTTGGCACTCCGGCAATCCCTTTACTGGTAAGCATTAGTACCAATAACATGCTCATCTGTGTAGCAAAATCAAGCTGAATACCATAAGACTGTGCTATAAATAAAGAGGCAAAGGTCATGTACATCATAGAACCATCTAAGTTGAAAGAATAACCTAAGGGTAAAACAAAACTGACGATTTTATTATTGCATCCAAATCGTTCCAACTCCATCATCGTTTTAGGAAATGCGGCTTCGCTACTACTCGTACTAAAGGCTAAAAGGATAGGTTCTTTAATTCTTTTTAATAAAGTGAAAGAACGCCCTTTAATAAATAAAGAAGCTGCTAGTATCAATACGACCCATAGGAGTAATAAACCCAAATAGAACTCGCCAATGAAGATGGAATAGGTTTTTAAAATACCTAAACCTTGCTTGGCAATAACAGCTACCATAGCACCAAAAACCGCTATTGGTGCAAGATTCATCACATAAGCCGTTATTTTTAAAATCACGTGAGCCACCGCATCAAATACTTTAATTACAATCTCACCCATTTCACCAATTGATGCTGTAGCCACTCCAAAAAACAAGGAGAATACTACGATTTGTAAAATTTCATTTTTTGCCATTGACTCAATAAAGCTGCTCGGGAACACATGATATAAGAAGTCTTTAAGCGACAAGGCTGTTTTAGTAATACCCGTTTCTTCCGTCACCGGCAAAGGCAAGTGCATATTGATGCCCGGTTTAAAAAAATTGACC
>CALMXV010000004.1 GCA_937871155.1 uncultured Taibaiella sp.
CGTTACACTTTTCAAGTAGATAAAAAGGCTAACAAATTAGAAATAAAGAATGCTGTTGAAGAATTTTACGGTGTGAAAGTAGTAGATGTAAATACTATAGTTGTTCCTGGTAAGAACAAATCTCGTTTCACTAAAGCCGGCCTTTTACAAGGTGTAAAACCTTCTTATAAGAAAGCAGTGGTTACTCTTACAAAAGGAGATACCATCGATTTATTTCAATAATTGAAATTAGCTTCTAACAAAAGCTATTTAGAAAAGAGAAAATTAAAAGAAAGTACTTGTGAAGCAAAGTTGAAAACTAGAATTCACAACAACTAATAATAATCAAAATGGCATTACGTAATTATAAACCGGTAACAGCCGGAACACGTTGGAGAATAGGTAACGCATACGCGGAAATTACCACAAACGTACCTGAAAAGAGTCTTTTAGAAGCACTTCCAGGAACTGGTGGTCGTAACGCTCAAGGTCGTCGTTCAATGAGATATATTGGTGGCGGAAACAAAACCATGTATCGTAAGATTGATTTTAAACGTAACAAGAATAATATACCTGCTACAGTTAAAAGCATCGAATACGATCCAAATCGTACAGCTTTTATTGCTTTACTTTCTTATGCTGATGGTGAAAAGCGCTATATCCTTGCCCCTAAAGGTATTGAAGTAGGTACTGTAATTATCAGTGGCGAAAGCGTTGCACCAGAAGTGGGTAATGCCTTATTACTGAAAAATATGCCTTTAGGTACTATCGTTCACAATATTGAATTACAACCTGGTAAAGGTGGTTCAATGGCACGTTCAGCAGGAACCTATGCACAGCTAAGTGCTAAAGAAGAAAAGTATGCTGTACTTAAAATGCCTTCTGGTGAACTTAGAAAAGTTTTGATTACTTGTATGGCAACTGTAGGTGCTGTATCTAACAGTGACCATGGTCTTCAATCAATGGGTAAAGCAGGTCGTAATCGTTGGAAAGGTATTCGTCCACGTAACCGAGGTGTTGCTATGAACCCTGTAGATCACCCAATGGGTGGTGGTGAAGGACGTTCTTCTGGTGGACATCCACGTAGCCGTACCGGTAAATATGCAAAAGGTGAAAAAACACGTAGCAGAACTAAAGGAAGCAACAAGTTAATCATCCAACGTAGAAACGGTAAAAAGCTGTAATGGACTAGTAGTGTCGAACTACTATTCGATGAAACAAAAATGTATTAAATCGCAGTCTGTTCTTTTCGAATAGACAAACTATAAAAGACTAAAACAATGGGTCGTTCAATAAAAAAAGGTCCTTACGTAGCCGCCAAACTTGAAACAAAAGTTTTAAATGTAAACGAAGGCAAAGCAAAAAAAGGAGTTATTAAAACATGGAGCCGTCGTTCTACTATTACTCCTGATTTCGTAGGACATACTTTTGCAGTGCACAACGGTAATAAATTCATCCCTGTATATGTAACCGAGTATATGGTAGGTCATAAATTGGGAGAATTTGCACCTACTCGTGTATTTAAAGGTCATAGCGGTAGTAAATAAGTAATTTTTAAAACATAGACGGTTTAGTCTTCAGGCTCCGTCACATAATTGAAATAGAAACAAAATGGAAGCTGTAGCTCGCTTACGTAATTATCCTACTTCCCCACGCAAAATGCGCCTTTTGGCTGATTTAGTACGTGGTAAAGATGTAGAAATTGCATTAAACACTTTAAAATTCAGTACAAAGCACCCTTCAGTAGCAATGGAAAAACTATTGCTAAGTGCAATCGCCAATTGGGGCGTTAAAAATGAAGGTGCCGACGTAGCTGAAGCAAACTTATTTGTAAAAACTATCTTCGTAGATGGGGGTCGTTCTCTAAAACGTATGCGCCCAGCTCCTCAAGGACGTGCCTACAGAGTGCGTAAACGTAGTAACCATATTACTATTATCGTTGACAGCCGTAGCGCAGTAGCAGCCAAAGCATAATTTATTTAAACACAATTCAACATTCATAATTTCATAATAGAATGGGTCAAAAAGCAAATCCAATAGGTAACAGGTTAGGAATCATCCGCGGATGGGACTCTATGTGGTATGGTGAGAAGAAAGATTTTGGTAACAAACTCGTAGAAGATCATAAAATCCGAACGTACCTTAACGCTCGTATCAATAAAGGTGGTATTTCAAGAATCGTTATTGAACGTACCTTAGGCAAGTTAATTGTGACTATCCATACATCTAAGCCTGGTATCATCATTGGTAAAGGCGGTACAGAAGTAGATCGCATTAAAGAAGAATTGAAAAAATTGACGAAAAAAGATGATGTACAAATCAACATCATGGAGATTCGTCGCCCAGAACTTGATGCACAAATTGTAGGTGAAACTATTGCTCGTCAAATTGAAAGTCGTGTAAGCTATAAAAGGGCTATTAAAATGGCAATCTCTACAGCTATGCGTATGGGTGCAGATGGTATAAAAATCAAAGCTGGTGGTCGTTTGAATGGTGCAGAAATAGCTCGTAGTGAAGAATTCAAACAAGGACGTACTCCTTTACACACTTACCGTATGGATATTGATTACGCTAGTGTTTACGCCATGACAGTATATGGAAAAATTGGTTTGAAAATCTGGATTTGTAAAGGTGAGGTATTAGGCAAGCGTGATTTAAACCCTAACTTCTCTGCCGGTTCTGAAGGTCGTGGTAATCGTCCTCAGGGTAATGAACATGGTGGTGATCGCCGTGGAGGTGGAGACCGTCGCGGAGGTGGAGATCGTCGTGGTGGAGACCGTGGAGATCG
>CALMXV010000005.1 GCA_937871155.1 uncultured Taibaiella sp.
TACTCCAAAACTAGTGCTTATAAAAGCAAGCCCATTATCTGTATAGATATCATAGATTTCTTTAACCCCATTAATCAATTTCAATTTTATATCAGGAAGATTATAGAAGGTTTCGTTGCTGAAGAGGTCAATGTTGGTATTTTTATAACCCAATACTACTAAGTCGGTAGCCGCATCATAAGCTATCGCACTCATTTCTACATCTGCCATACCATTTACTTTGCTATAGGCAGCCAATTGATTGGTAGCTGCATTATAAGTGTAAAAGCTTTCTTTAGAAACAGCAAACATCGTTACACCATCAGTGGCTACATCTTCTGCATTGCTATATGGAATATGACTGCGCCAGAAGCCAATGGGTTTGTCTTGTGCTGAACTAGTTTGTATGGAAAGGATAAAGCCTATTAGTAGGAAACAAAAATTTTTAATCATATTGTTTAATTCTGAGCGTAACACATAAACGTTTTGGAAAGTTGAATATTGCTATTTCTATAGGATTCGTTTAAAATTAGAACTTTTAATGCTTAAGAAGTTTCGCTTTTAATGATTTTTATCAAGAAACATTTGCCTATTGAGAAAGATGGGAAAACTAAGGACTGTTCTTTACTAGTTCAACAAAAATTGGATAGCTCTGGGAAAATAAAAATGTTCTAACTGATGAATTTTATGGGCTAACGATTCAACAGTATCGGTAGCAGAAACGGAACAGTGTGCTTGTAAAATAATTTCACCTTCATCATACACTTCATTTACATAATGGATAGTAATGCCCGAAGCGGATTCTTTAGCAGCTAGTACCGCAGCATGTACATGACTACCATACATTTTTTTGCCACCATATTTGGGTAAAAGTGCTGGATGGATATTGATAATTTTATTGGGAAATGCTTGAACGACTGACTCTGGAATTTTCCATAAAAAACCCGCTAGTACTAAAAGTGAAGGTTGATACTGTTGTAACGTTTCTATAAAGCTTGTTTCCTGAAAGCTGACTTTGTCAATGATTAAAGTAGGGATATTTTCATCGGCGGCAATATGAAGTACACCGGCTTGTGGCTTGTTGCAAACAATCAAACTTACTTGTGCGATTGGATGAATTTTTAAGAAATCAATGATGGCTTTAGCATTGCTACCGGCTCCCGAAGCAAAAATTATAAGTGAGTGCATGGAATTTATTAACGGGGGTAAAGGTAGCAAACAGATATTTTTTATTTTTGAAAAGATGCAACAGGAAAAACTAAGATTAGACAAATATCTATGGGCAATAAGAGTGTTTAAAACCCGCACATTAGCAACCGCAGCTATCGAAGATGGGAACGTGAAGTATAATGGTTCTAATCTGAAACCCTCTAAAGCCGTAGCTATTGGAGATAAGTATGAGATAAAAACACCGTTTAGAAAATGGTTAATTGAAGTAACCGGATTGCTACAAAATAGAGTAGGGTATGATGAGGCTATACGAAACTATATAGACCATACCCCTGAGGAGGATAAAGTAATAGAGCGGATGAGTGAAAGTTTTTATACGGGTAAAAGACTTAGTAAAACTGGTAAGCCCACCAAAAAGCAACGTCGGGATAGAACTGATTTTTTTGAGGAAGATTTATAAACCATATTATTCGACTTATCCATTATTAAAACATGCTCTACATCTTGGTTAGATCGGAAGAGCACACGTCTGAACTCCAGTCACCG
>CALMXV010000006.1 GCA_937871155.1 uncultured Taibaiella sp.
TATTAGCCATTAATGCGGCTCCTAAGTAACGTCTGTTTCGGTATTGTTTAAAGAGTAAGACTGCAAGGAGTATTGGTATAATGAAACTAGCATCTCCCATTAGTGTTATAATTGACATCACACGGTCTAAAGTAGATGAATTCGCTTTATTGATTATGATGAATAATTCATGGTTGCCAACCAGTAACAACAAAATTGAGCTAACGCTAATCCAGATACAAAAGGGTATTAAAAAATAAGGATTATATGAAGGAGTATTATTAGGATGCCCCATGGAGTTTCTTTTTGGAAAGTAATTGATTGAGCTTTTTGCCAAGTGTTATGTACCAGTCTTTATTTAGAATCTGTGCATCTTTCTTCGCTTTATTAATTAAGAAGAAAGCAATAGGCAGCAACATAGCTGTTGCCATCCACATGCCCATCCATGGCGGCATTGAGTTGCTTTTGGCGAGCTTCTCACCGGTGAGTGATATGATATGGAAAATTAAAAAGAAAGAGACTGCAATGATTAATGGAAGCCCTAGCCCTCCTTTGCGGATGATGGAGCCTAAGGGGGCACCTATCAAAAACAAGAGGACACAAGCAAATGATAAGGTAAACTTACGGTGCCATTCGATTTTGTACTTTAATACATTGTCTTCTTGTAAGGATTGGTCGGTAGCTGCAATACTTATCAGTCCTTTTGCATTTCGTGCATGTGACGCAGCAAGGTCTAATACAACTCTTTTTTTATCCGCAGGAACTATTTCAATAAAACTTTTATTGTAAGATACAGTAGGAGAGTTGTTGGGTTCTAAAAAGGATGGAAGCGAGTCTGTATTGGATATAGATGTTGCCAAAGTGAGGTAAGGACTTAAGTAGCTACTTACATTATCCGCCAGCTTTTTTTCATACTTTTTACTACTATCTATTTCATGATTCAGTTGGCTGATGTTCATCATTTGATAAGCCCCTTTAAAAAGACTTTCGTCTGTTCTAGTCAATTTAAATCCTGATAAATCAAACACCTTATCCCATCGTTTAAAGTGCATTCTTACTTGTGTATGATTGCCATTGCCTATGTTGTTACTCCCTTCCTCATAGCGCCATCCATCCTGAAGTCGAAAGATAAGATAGCGTTTAGAAGGTATCATTTTCCCTGATTGGGCAGCTACGAGATTTTGGTTGCCTGCACCTTTAGTATGATCATAGACCATTACATTTTTAATAGTAAAGCCGTCTTTATCTTTTTCACCAACACGTATGCTGAAGCCATCTATATCGTTATTAAAAGAGCCTGGTTTTATATTTAAGGTAGGCTTTGAATTGCGTAGGTCATACAGCATAGAAAGGGCTTTCAAGTTGGCAATCGGAATGATGCTGTTGTTGAAATAAAATGCAAATACAGCCATGCCAATTATAAGAAACAATAAAGGCTGCATGAAACGTAACAGTGAAATACCGGCCGACTTGATAGCAATTAATTCGAAATGCTCTCCTAGATTACCAAAGGTCATGATGGATGCTAATAAAATACCTAAAGGGAGCGCCATAGGTACTAGGGTAGAAGAAATATAAAAGAGGAGCTGTAATATCATCACTATACCCAACCCTTTTCCTATCAGCTCATCCATATACACCCAAAAAAATTGCATGACTAATACAAAAAGTGACACAAAAAATGTCACAATAAAAGGACCAATAAAACTCTTTATTAGCAGTATGTCAAGCTTCTTTATCAAGGGCTGTACTTTGGGTTGCAAACCTACAAATAAAATTCTCGTATCTCTTGTGCTAGTAAACTCCTTAACTATTTATTCTAAAAAAGAAACACCTCAAAATACTTGAGGTGTTTATAAGGAATAATTATTAGTTGAAAACTAACTGCCGATGCGATGTTTTAACTCACTTATTTGCGAGTTCCAAAGCTGTTCTTGGTCTTTGATTTCTGCTTTGTCTGCAAAGTCAGTAATACGTAAAATAGTTTCATTGGTAACAGGGCTTTGCTCAATTCGGAATTCGAAAAATTCATCATCGTTATAATAGTCCCAACGATAAATCACATATTCATTTTCTACAGTTTCTAATAACTCAGCTGTATCTACAGAGCCGTTCCAATTGAAGTGGAAAAGCATATCACGTTGGTCAACCTTATCGGCAAACCATTCTGATAAACCAACAGGAGTAGCTAAAAATTCATATAATATAGCCGGGGAGCAACGGATAGGATATTCTAATGAGTAAATGGTCTTTTTCTTCATAGTCGATGTATTCACGTCAAACAAACTTTGATGCAATAATAGAAAAACAACTTAATAATCAAAATTTATTTGAAAAAGATTGTAGATAGTGTCTAGAAAACATTCTTGTATTTGCTATGTTTCCTGCAAGCGTTCTGTTGTTAATAATTATTTAATTTTATTTGGGTTGAATTGTTCATACACTTAGATTTGCCATAGCAATGTCAGAAAAATAAAATTTTAACTCACTACTTCAAACCAAAAACTTCTTTTGTATGTCAATGCGTCAACTCAAGATCACAAAATCTATTACCAATAGAGAGAGCCAATCTCTAGAAAAATACCTTCAAGAAATTGGTAAGGTAGATTTGATTACCCCTGAAGAGGAAGTGCAACTGGCGATAAAAATTAAGAATGGCGATCAATGGGCTTTAGAAAAATTAACAAAAGCTAATCTTCGCTTTGTCGTATCCGTCGCTAAGCAATACCAAAATCAAGGACTTTCATTAAGTGATTTAATCAACGAAGGCAATTTAGGTTTGATTAAAGCAGCCCAGCGTTTTGATGAAACTAGAGGGTTCAAGTTTATCTCGTATGCAGTATGGTGGATTCGTCAGTCTATCTTACAAGCACTCGCAGAACAATCGCGTATTGTTCGCTTACCACTAAACAAAGTAGGCTTAACCAACAAAATCAGTAAAGCTTATTCTCAGCTAGAGCAAGAATTCGAAAGAGAGCCATCAACAGAAGAACTTGCTGAGCTTTTGGAAATTGGCAAAGATGAAATTGAAACTACATTAGGCGTGGCCGCTCGTCACGTATCGGTAGATGCACCTTTTGCGGATACTGAAGAGGGTAGCTTGTTGGATGTTTTGGAAAACCCTAATGCAGACTCTACCGATTCTTTATTAGAGCATTTCGATTCGCTTCGTTGCGAAATAGACCGTTCTCTTAGTACCTTGACAGAGCGTCAACGCGATGTAATCAAACTATATTTTGGTATAGCAGTAGAGCATCCTATGAGCTTAGAAGATATTGGTGAAAAATTTTCACTGACTCGCGAAAGAGTTCGCCAGATTAAAGACAAAGCGATTACCAAACTAAGAGCTACCAATCGTTGTACCCTTTTAAAATCATATTTGGGCAATTAAAAATTTACACAATAATTTTTCTACTAAAGGACATCTATCTACGGTGTCCTTTATCTTTTTATCGCTATTTTGCGCTCTGTTTTTAAGTTATAAGTTATCATGAAATATGCATTAGTAACCGGAGGCTCCAGAGGCATTGGCAAACTAGCCTGCTTGAAATTGGCAGAGCTTGGCTACAACATCTTAGTAAACTATAAAGGAAATAAAACAGCAGCTGAAGAAACCGCAACCGCTGTAAAAGCCTTCAACGTAAACGCAACTATTTTACAATTTGATGTAGCAGATAAAGCAGAAGTGGAGCAGGTATTGGGCGGATGGATGGAAGCACATAAAGAAGATATCATCGAAGTATTAGTGAATAATGCCGGCGTAAGACAAGATACCTTGATGATGAGCATGACCGACAGCCAATGGGGTGATGTACTCAATACAAGCCTACAAGGGATGTATCATGTTACTAAGACGGTTTTGAATCCGATGTTGATGAATCGCTATGGACGCATCATTAATATGGTTTCATTAAGTGGTCTAAAAGGAACACCAGGTCAAGTAAATTATTCTGCGGCAAAAGCCGGCATGATAGGAGCTACAAAAGCATTAGCACAAGAAATTGCAAAAAGAAATATAACGGTCAATGCGATAGCTCCAGGTTTTGTGAAAACAGATATGACCGAAGAACTCAACGAAAAAGAACTAGCTAAAATGATCCCGATGAATCGCTTTGGTGAAGCAGAGGAAGTAGCAGACTTAGTACAGTTTTTAGCCTCTAAAAAAGCCGCTTACATCACTGGTCAAGTTATCTCTATCAACGGAGGATTATATACTTAATCCTGTATGTTTGATGGTATCATTAGCATCCTATTTTTTTAAATAAACATCCATTGTGAAATTCAGAAACGCATTACTCATTATATTTTTTGTGATCCTCGTTGATCAGTTATCTAAGTTTTATATCAAAACCCATTTTTACTACGGTGAAGAAGTAAATGTACTTGGAGATTGGTTTAAACTTCATTTTATAGAAAATGAAGGGATGGCTTTTGGGATGAAACTAAGCCAAGCGGCAATAGGCAAATTGCTTTTGACTTTGTTTCGATTAGTAGCTGTAGCCTTTGGATTTTATTTCCTGAAAAAATTATGTGATAAAGGATATAGCAAAGGTGCCATGATCTGTGGCTCTTTAATCTTAGCCGGTGCCCTTGGCAATTTAATTGATAGCATCTTTTATGGCTTGATATTTACTGAAAGTAGTTTTCATTTAGCTCGTCTAGTGCCTTGGGGGCAAGGCTATGGCACCCTTTTTCATGGTAAGGTGGTGGACATGCTTTACTTTCCATTGGTGGATATGGAATTGCCTAGTTGGTTGCCTTTTATGGGTGGCAAACGTTTTGCTTTTTTTGAACCGGTATTTAATATTGCAGATGCTGCCATTTCTATTGGAGTTATCACCTTAGTAGTTTTTCAAAAGAGATTGATTCCTCAAGCTATGGAAGCTGCTACTAAAGAGAGCGATAAAAACTAAACCTTATGAACGAAGATAAACTCATACCTATCAATCTTTGGTTAGCAGGAAGAAGCTATAGAATACGTATTAAGCCCGAAGAAGAAGAAGCCGTTCGTAAAGCAGTGAAAGTAGCAGATGAAAAGATTAATGAGTTTAGAAATAGCTATGCCGGTAAAGACGACCAAGACTTTGTGGCAATGTGCTTGCTGACGTATGCAGTGGATGCGACTTTAGAAGCCTTTAAAAATCCTGTAATCGAAAAAGAACTGAACACAATTATTAAAAAGATTGATAAAGCTCTTGAAGATTAATTTCCAAAAATAATTAACTCTGTTGTAATACTTCTAATAACCGCTCCATTCGGCTGCCCCTTGAGCCTTTGATTAAGATAGAACTATGCTCAGGAAGGTGTTGGGCTATATATGCAGCGGCATCTGTAGAGTTCTCAAACCATAAAGCATCCCCTTTCCATTCATTGAATTCATTACCGACTAATAGCACTTGTTGCCAAAGGTATTGATGGATAAAGTTTACCAATGCCTGATGTTCGTTTGCACTTTCAATGCCTAATTCTTTCATCGCACCTATCCATACACATTTATTTGGTAATGTAGTATTCATGAAGTTCTGTATAGCTACCTGCATACTAGAAGGATTGGCGTTGTAAGCGTCTAAAAGTATCGTATTAGAGCCGCGCTTGATTAATTGAGATCGACTATTATCTGGACTATAATTTTCAACAGCTTGTTTTATTTTATCAATTCCTATTTGGAAGCTAGCTCCAATAGCTACAGCTGCCATCACATTCGGAAAGTTGAAATCAC
>CALMXV010000007.1 GCA_937871155.1 uncultured Taibaiella sp.
CCGCAATTGCGTTTACCCAAGCACCCGGACTTATTGGTTCGTTACTTGTAGGTTCTTGCTTTGCTAAAAGCATGGCTCAAGCGTTAAACCTCCCATTGATAGCAGTTCATCATATGCAAGCACATGTGATGGCACATTTTATCGAAGACCCTAAACCTACATTTCCTTTTCTGTGTTTAACAGTATCCGGTGGTCATACACAAATCGTTTTGGTGGAAGATTATTTAAAGATGAAAGTTTTAGGTGAAACCATAGATGATGCTGCCGGAGAGGCATTCGACAAAACAGCAAAAATGTTAGGGCTTCCTTATCCGGGCGGTCCGCTCATTGATAAATATGCTAAAGAAGGAAATCCGCTTCGTTTTTCATTTCCAATTAGTGATATGAAAGACTATAATTTTAGTTTCAGTGGACTCAAAACTTCCATTCTTTATTTTCTACAAAAAGAAAAAAAATCTAACCCGAACTTCATTACTGAAAACCTAACGGACATCTGTGCTTCGGTTCAATATACCATCATACAATCGTTGATGAAAAAGCTTACTAAGGCAGCCGATGAACTTCAGATAAAACAAGTTGGGATTGCTGGAGGTGTATCTGCCAATAGCGCCTTACGCAACACCTTGCAAGAACTTGGTGCCCAAAAAGGATGGACAACCTACATTCCAAAGTTTGAATACTGTACCGATAATGCCGCTATGATAGGCATTACCGCCTATCACAAATACCTGAAGGGTGAGTTTACTGACCTATCAATTGTACCTACAGCAAGAGCATCTTGGTAATGAGTAATACCTACTTTCAATTTAAACAATTCCGTATAGAGCAAGAACATTGTGCGATGAAGGTCTCTACAGATGCATGCATTCAAGGAGCTTGGAGCCCATTGAAATCTGAGACAAAACAAGTGCTGGATATAGGAACCGGTACAGGTTTGCTCTCGCTCATGTTGGCACAGCGGTATCCCTCAATTTCCATTGATGCTATAGAATCAGATACAACAGCAGCTCGACAAGCTCAAGAGAACTTTAGTAATTCACCATGGTACAATCGAATTCATTTATTGCAGGGTGATGCAACGATTTACCCCTTCGACAAAAAGTATGATTACATAATTTGCAATCCTCCTTTTTTCAACAATAGTTTATTAGGACCCAAGCAACAACGCAACCAAGCAAGGCATACTCTTTCACTTTCCTATCAACAAATAATTAGCCTACTCAAAAATAATTTAACGGCTACCGGCCATGCTTCTATACTACTTCCTTTTCATGAAGGGACTACTATATGGACTAGCCTACTTGAAGAAGCTGGAATGCACTTAGTACAAGCACTTCACATTGCTCCATCTTCCCACAAACCATTTAATAGGATAGTATTTATTTGCTGTTTAAGTAATCAAGAAAAATTAACTTCTGATATAGTTTCTATTCGCAATAGCGACCAAAACTATACAGATCCCTTCATTCGACTCCTACAACCTTTCTACACAAGTTTATAAACAACAAACTATAAGACAGTCTGGTAGTTTTATCAAACGATTTAAGGCTATTTACCGTCTTGAAGTAGTATGCTTTTAAATTTTTAAGAGTCACAAAATGTTAATACTTTTAAATCGCTTTTTTTCTCAATCTATACTTAGTTATATGACACTTTCCACTGTATTGCGACCGGCACAAAAAGGAGCTTTAATGCTTATCCTATTTTGCTTATTAGCTGCATCAATAGCACAAGGACAAAATGCCAATCAATATAGCTTTGCCGCATCTTCCGGCACCTATACCAGCATCTTAGGCCAAACTGGAGTTGGTACCATACCCACTATTCATGGAGATGATATGATAAGTACTGGTATTGTTCCTTTTCAGTTTTCATTCAATTACTGTGGGAATAGTTATGTCGGCTTTAAGGTTTGTTCCAATGGTTGGGTATCTTTTGAAAGTAATGCTGCATCTACTACTAGTAATAACTTCATCACCGAACTGAATAATATCAAACCGGGTTTAATGCCATTATGGGATAATTTAACCGGAGCCTCCAACGTAGGTGCCACAGGACTGTTTATGACAACCGGTACGGCTCCTAACCGAGTATTTACCTATGAATGTAATAATTGGGCTTGGACCAATATTGCTGTTTCTGCAAACATTTCTTTTCAAATAAAACTCTATGAAGGATCTGATGTTATTCAATTTATTTATCGCCCGGAAGCTGGTAGTCTTGCCGGAAATCTTGGTGCCACCATTGGTATTTGCGACGGTAATGTAACACCTACTTACATCACTCTTAATAATGCAACAGCAAGCCCCACTGCATCTTCTACAAATTTTTATAGCTCTATCGCTACACGTCCTGCAAATGGTCAAATTTATCAATTCACACCACCGCCTCCCTGTAGTGGAACTCCACCTGCGGCTTTAATCAGCCCTTCAGGACCCATAAGCATCTGCCTTGGCTCTAGCGTTACTTTGAGCGGTGTTTTATCTCCTGCTGCAACCGGTGTATCTTATCAATGGGAATCTTCTACTACCGGTAGTGCGCCATGGACCGCAGTTACTG
>CALMXV010000008.1 GCA_937871155.1 uncultured Taibaiella sp.
TACGTAAATAGTCAACACACGCGGTTATATCTTCTTCTAAATCCACCATAAAAGTTGGTCGTTTGTAATTTTATAAGCACAATTAAAATGTCTTTGAGGACAGGCTTTAAGACCATGTAACCCACAAGGACGACAATCCAATTTTTCAGTTACTTCAACAACACGCACGTTTTCACCTAATGGGCCGAAACCAAAAGCCGGTACTGTAGAGCAATAAACTGCAGTAATAGGTGCTGCTACCGCTGATGCAAAATGCAGTGGTGCAGAGTCGTTGGCATAATTCATGGCAGCCCCTTTCATCAAAGCAGCTGATTCTAAAAAATTGAGCGAACCACATAAAGATTGGACGTTTTCATTGTAAGTGGCTTTCATTATTTGACTTGCTATGGTTGCATCGCTTGGTGCTCCTAATAAATATACTTTAAATCTATTGGGTAGCTCATTCAACAACGCTGCCCATTTATCGGGAGGAAACTGCTTGGTAAACCAAACGGACGATGGCGCGATACAGATATATGGTTGCCCTTGCAATGGCTTTACCTTTTCATAAGCTGCCTCGGATGGGTATAAACGAGGATGGGCTTTATGAGCATCCGTTAAATCAGTAATTAGAGATTGGTTTCTATCGGTTTCATGTATCGGCTGGTGGGCATACGGTGCTGAAATAATGTGTTCAACTTTATGTGTAAAACACCAAGAGAAAGGGTTTTTGTTGAATCCTATTTTGTGACGAGCTTTTGAAAGACAAGTGATAATGCCTGAAGTAGCAAACCGATGGGCATTGATTACATAATCATATTGCTGGTGACGAACGGTGTGTATGATTCTTAATAAATTCTTATTCTTTTGATTTTTTTTATCCCATACCCAAACATTCTTTAAAAATGGATGGTCTTTTAATAGCCCTTCGTTACCTTTACGTAAGAGAAAATCAATCGTTGCATCAGGATAAAATTGATGAATTTTTTCAATGATGGCTGTGGCTAATACAACATCACCAATGAATGCCGTTTGTATGATGAGAAATTTTTTCAAGCGAAGGCAAAAATACTTTACAATTCCTTTAACTGTGAATTAACAAACTTTGGAGTGAAATTAGTAATCTTTAATAATCAAATTTAAACAAGTCAACTTTTAAAAATCTACAAAATGAAAAAAATCATCTTGTCATTAGGCGTACTAGCTCTTACTGCTTCAGTATCTATGGCACAAGACAAAAAGAAAATGGAAACAGCAGCCCCAGCAGCTACACAACAAGCTGCCGCTCAAACCATCGAAGTATTAAAATTTAAAGAGGACGTACATGACTTCGGTACCATTCCTCAAAACAAACCGGTAACTAACGAGTTTACCTTTAAGAACACAAGTAAGGTGCCTGTTACTATTCAAAATGTAAGTACTTCTTGTGGTTGTACTTCTCCAGAATGGTCTAAAGAACCCATCTTACCTGGCAAAAGCGGTATGGTAAAAGCAACCTATAACGCAGCTTCACCAGCGCCATTTTCTAAAACAGTTACGGTAACTACTAGCGTAGGGACAAAAACCTTAACCATCAAGGGTGTTGTAGAAGCTGCACCAGCTACCTCAGCACCACAGAATAATTCCATCATGAAAACCGCTCATTAATTTTTTTTTCTTTTATGAAGCATGTAGCGATTGGAATAATGTTGTTTTTATCAACTTATGGAGTGCAGGCACAAGCCATCAATAATGTGCCGAAACCTGAATTGGTTGCTCAAGAAACCAAAACCCCTAAGTTTAAGTTTAAGACAGATACACATGATTTTGGGAATATTCCCGAAGGTCCGTCGGTAACCTATGTATTCGAGTTTAAAAATGTTGGAAAGGCGCCGTTAATCATCAACAATGCTAGTGCTTCTTGTGGCTGCACTAGTCCTGAATGGCCTAAAGAACCTATCAAACCAGGAAAGAAAGGACAGATAAAAGTAACCTTTCTTACGGCAGGAAGAGGTGGTCAACCGTTTTTTAAAGATGTGTATATATCCTCTAATGTACCAACAGAAAATAATGCCCCCATACAACTTCATATCAAAGGATTTGTCACGGCAGCCAGCAATGTACCTGCGGACAACAAAGTGAGAAAATAAAGAATTCAGTAAATAGTAAATGGGCTGACTAAGATAATTTAGTTAGCCCTTTTTTTTAATGGTTTAGGTACATGGAGAAACTTACTAAAGCACTACTTAGAAACTGCAAATTTTCGATATCAATTTCCCAACACCCACTTGTGCATATAATGTGGATTAAAGTACATAACTTACATATTGCTGTTGAAAAAGAAGTTTTTTAGAAATACCAAGTGGAAAGAATGTGAATAACGCATAAAGTATTGCAGATAACGAGTCCGATAAATATATATGTCCACATCATCGAAAAGAAGGAAACCTATCCCTACATTCGTTCCATCAAGGTTATCTCGCTACAAACAATAAAACAAAAGACAGACTATTAAAAAAGTGTTTAACCTAAAGAATTAACTCATAAAAACCACGACCAGACCACAACTTATATGTCCGTTAATATTAAAAAGGATTTTGGCAATATCCGTCGTAAACCCGACATCAGCTCACTAGTGTATGGCAAGATTCCGCCACAAGCTAACGATATGGAGCAAGCCGTACTTGGTGCCGTCATGCTTGAGAAAGATAAACTAGCCGAAGTACTAGAGATTATTCAAAGCCCTGATTGCTTTTATGTAGATGCTCATCAAAAAATATATGCGGCTATTCGTCGATTGTTTGACAAAGGTGAGCCGGTAGATTTATTGACCGTTACCGAAGAATTAAGACGCTCTGACGAATTAGAAATTGTTGGAGGCGCCTACTTCCTCACCATCCTCACCACTAGTGTATTGACTAGTGCTCACGTAGAAGCTCATGCCCGTATTGTAATGGAGAAATTCGTTCAGCGGGAATTGATACGCCTTTCAGGAAATATAATTGCGGATGCCTATGAAGACAGTACAGATGTTTTTGACTTGCTTGATAAAGCAGAATCTAACCTTTATGAAATAACCGATAAACATCTTCGTAAAAATTTCAAGAGCCTCAATGAAGTATTAGCAACCACTATTAAAGAAATAGAAGAAGCGAAAGAACGTAATGAAGATGTAACAGGAGTACCTACCGGCTATCGCCACTTAGACCAAGTAACGGCAGGCTGGCAAAAGAATGCCTTGATTATTGTGGCGGCTCGTCCTGCTGTGGGTAAAACGGCTTTCTGCTTAAACCTAGCCATGAATGCGGCATTAAACTCCAGCAAACCATATCCTGTAGCATTTTTCTCCTTAGAAATGGGTGCCGGTGAGCTGGTAAAAAGAATGTTGGCAGCCACAACAGAAGTAAGTATGGATGCTATCACCAAAGGCAGAATGCAGCAACACGAGTTTGTACAGCTTACAGAGCGGATGAAAAAACTAAGCACCGCTAAGATATTTTTAGACGACCAAGCTGCCTTAAACATTTTTGAGCTAAGAGCTAAAGCAAGAAGATTAAAGCAACGACACGATATTCAATTAATCGTGATTGACTATCTACAGCTCATGCAAGCTGACGCTAATAAGGGGGGTGGGAATCGTGAACAAGAAATTTCTAAAATCTCTCGTGATCTAAAATCATTGGCCAAGGAATTAGAAATTCCAATCATTGCACTCTCTCAATTGAACCGTTCTGTAGAATCCAGAAAAGAATCTAAAGTGCCACAGCTTAGTGACCTTCGTGAATCTGGCGCAATTGAGCAAGATGCCGATATGGTCTGCTTCATTCACCGCCCTGAGTATTACAAAATTTTAGAAGATGAGCGAGGAAACAACCTCCGAGGCATGGCCGAAATCATCATCGCCAAGCACCGTAAT
>CALMXV010000009.1 GCA_937871155.1 uncultured Taibaiella sp.
TAGCATTTTTGCCAAAGGATGTTTCCAGCATTATCAGTCCGTATTATCCATGCGTCCAACGACCCTCCTGCACAGCCGGTAGTATATCCGCAGGAGATATACCCAACATTATGAGCATTTATCACATCAATGATAGCATCGTTTGTTAAACTACCGTAGCATTTTTGCCATTGTATATTGGGCTGCGCAAAGCTGAATGTTGAAAAAAAGGACAGTACAATTAATAAATAATATTTCATGAATAAAAGCTTTTAATTTAAAAATTATTGTAAATTACGATAATGTTTTTAACTTCAAAAACACCTTTTTATGAAAAATTTAATCTTTTTGTTACTCTGTATTGCATTAGTTGTATCAAAAACCAATGCCCAAGTATTGTTAGACAACAAAACCGGTTGCAGTTTGGATGTTTGGGTAGTGTGTTATGATGATCCGGCAGGTCCATGTGCAGATGACCAAGGCAATCCCACTACTTGTTGTATTGTATCGGAGACTAAATATACCGTGCCTGCCAACGACAACATCACAGTACCGGATTGTCCCTATTGGACAACCCTAAAGGTTGGCTTTACAAGTGGGTCAAGTGCTACTGTAACTGTCGCTGGTAATTCTCCCCCAACAGGATGTTGGGCTGGGATTCCGCAGTCTGCAGTCTTAACGGGTCCCTGCACCCTTACTGTCGATAACACAAACCCTGGTGTTTTAGATATGCAATAGGATATTTGATATAGAATATAGTAGTTGAAGCCATTGAAAAGTCATTTTTCAATGGCTTTTATGTAATAGAATTGTATTTGTAGCTTGAATTCAGCTTATTTTTTTTAGCCCTATGATATAAATTGATATTCCTGTAGTGTAAGCACTTATTCCGATTTGATAAAAGTCTTTAGATATATCATCGGCATAAGGTAAGTTTTGATGCCCATAACCAAAATTTGGATTGCTTACCACTTTTCCTTGCTCATCTTTACCCTCAAAAACCATAACATACCATTTGGGTAGAAGTGTCAACATCAGTTGATGAAGTACCTTCATATCTTCTTTCTTTGCTGTAGGTTGAGCATCGATATAAGTTTGGATGTATCCTAATGTTTAAAGCATAAGAAAGAAAAATAAGGATTAAACTAATGTGCAAAATTCACTAAGGGTTCCTTTCGCCATTTCCACCATTTGCTTTAATGCCGTAGCTTTTATCGTGTCAAAACGACGGTCTAATTCTTCAAATTCTTTAAGTTCTTCATACAATTTGCCAAAAGCTTCTACGTTGATATCCGGTTGAAAAAAATCGATATTCAATACATAAACCTTCAAAACATCATCTATTAATAATGCCATCTCAGTTGCTCCAATTTTAGAAAACCACTCCGGCATATTCATCAACAAAGGAGCATATCCATTTACTAAAAACTGTATAAAACCTCCTTGTTCTACTTGCATTCTTAAATAATCATAAGATAAGAAAAGCTGCTGTCCTTCAGACAAACTATTCATAAAGCTAAAGTCATTCTTTTCGTATAAGGCTTCATGAAGAGGCTGCACCAACAAGTCAAACAATGCCAATTCATCCTCTTTTGCTAGGGCATTTTGAAAGGAATCATTGTTTAGTTTCGGTAAGAAAGATGATGGCATAAATATAGTTTTCTAATGAAATTAGAGTTACTTATTTCTATGGAACCTATTGAGAAAAGGCTACATTACTTCTTTAAAATTGCTTATTTAAAATATGATAATCAATCTTAGACATATACGGGAAGTAAGGTAAAGACGCTATTAATTCTTTTGCTTTAGCTTCATCTACGTTTTCAAAAATTAATACGGCATCTTTCTTAGAAACAGAAATGAAAAAGCTGCTTAAAATATTAGCTGCTTTCCATTTATTTACAAACTCCATTTCACTTTTAGGGAGTTCGGGATTTGATTTTATTGTTTCGATTCCACTTTCAGAAAGTGTAATTAATACTAATATGCTGTTCATGGGTTGAAAAAATTATATGGTGTATAAACTTGAGGCTGCTAAAAAATGAAAAGATTGAGCTGGCAAAATTTAATCGACCACTTCACCTTCCATATCATAGTCATAAGCTTTAGTAATTTTTACTTTAACAAAGTCGCCAATAGGTAGTGATTTTTTGGATGTAATGATGACTTCGTTATCAACTTCAACACTATCAAACTCAGTACGTGCCAGATAACGACCTGCTTCTTTTTTATCCACTAATACTTTAAACAGCTGACCTACTTTCTCTTGATTTTTTTCATAAGAAATTTCCTGCTGCACTTCCATGATTTCTTGAGCTCGAGCTTCTTTTTCTTCTGCGCTTAATGTATCCTTTAAATCATAAGCACTAGTATTTTCTTCATGAGAATATGTGAAAATACCCACACGGTCGAGACGAACCGTTTCTAAAAATTGCTTCAGTTCTTCGACATCCTCACGGGTTTCTCCAGGGAACCCAGCAATCAGTGTACTTCGCAAACATATACCTGGAACTTTCTCCCGAACTGCAGCTATCAAGTCATAGCTTTCCT
>CALMXV010000010.1 GCA_937871155.1 uncultured Taibaiella sp.
TAACCCAGCAACTAAAAGACTTTTTTGAAGTTGATTTGGAGGTTTGTTTTGTTTTCAACGGCACTGGAGCCAATGTACTTAGCCTCAGTGCCGCAACGAGTAGCTATCAATCTGTTTTCTGCACAGATGTTTCTCATTTATACAATGATGAAAGTACTGCACCGGAAACCTTTACCGGCTGTAGATTAATACCCATACCAGCTGATTCAAATGGGAAGCTACCAATAGAATTGTTACAACAAAAAATTATTCGAAAAGGCGACATACATTTTGCGCAACCCAAAGTAATATCCATTACGCAATCTACAGAATACGGCACCCTATATACCCCTGAAGAGATTCGTGCTATAAGCGACTTCGCCCAACAACATCAACTGTATTTACACATGGATGGTTCAAGGTTTTTCAATGCCTTAGCAGCAATAGGAGGCAGCCCATCATCTATATCCTCAAAGGCAGGTGTAGATATTCTTTCCTTAGGCGGCACTAAACTGGGTATGTTATATGGTGAGGCGGTTGTAGTTTTTAATAAAGAGTTAGTACCAGCTATTCGATACAAACAAAAACAGGCTATGCAACTCTCCTCTAAAACACGTTTTGTAGCGGCACAGTTTGAAGCTTTGTTACAAAATGATTTATGGAGAAAGACCGCTATACATAGCAATGAAATGGCGCAAACATTATATCATCTCTTACAAGAGATTCCTCAGGTGGAAGTGACCATGCCGGTACAAGCCAATGTAATATTTGCTAAACTTCCGAAATCAATTATAGCTTCTATGCAAGCACTATTCCCCTTTTATATATGGGACGAAGCAACCAATGAAGTAAGGCTTATGTGCTCTTTTGACACTTCAAAGGAAGAGGTAGAAGCGTTCGCTTTACATCTTAAAAAGCTGTTTGAAGCGCAATAATAGAATTGAATAACCGCTATTATTTTTTTCCTTGACTCATGGCAATGATATCTTCAACATTTAAATGAAGTCCTACAGTAAACCGAGAGCCATCATAATTCCAAGGTACATGCGTGATTTCATTAGCGAATGCCCATTGGAATTGAGCTTTGATGAATTTGTAGCCTATGCGCGTTGTGATAGCCGGTTCCCAAAACCAATGGCTACCTTCAGTGATGTTTCTGTTTCTTTGAACATCTATTAAGTTTCTACCATTGTCATCCAAATTTGAAAATTTTACGTTACTGATTCGCATATTTAAACCTACTTCTACGATAGGATGTCTAAAACCAATACCGGGTTGAATAAAGATTCTACGAACATCCATATTCACATCACTCTTGATGCTTCCTGCACCACCACCCACATACAAATCAGATACAAACTTTGAAAAACCTTGTCCACTAGTTAAATACCCACCAATTCCAAGCTCAGCCAAATGTGCATCTGCATCCACATGTGCTTTTGAAAAGTCAATTACATCCGGTCGAAATGACAAAGTACTATAATTTCCAATTACTCCTAGATGTTTGATGGGCGAATAAGCTAACTGCAAATCAAATTTTTTAGATTTTCCGCCATCACCATTCACTTCATAATCACTACTAGAACCACTTCCCGCAATATGAAATTGATTTCCATTTGTAAACATCGGAGCATTCACTGCATTGGGTTGGTAGTAATAACGGCTGCAACTACTGGCAAGTAACAACACAGGAACTGCTACTAAGTATAATTTTTTCATAAGGATGCTTATTTTTTAATATTGGCAGAAATAAATAACGATTGCTGAAGTAAAACGCCAACAAGTACTATAATTTAATGTCTATTAAAGGTGGTTGAAACCATTTAATGTCACTATTCTAAAACAATATTAGCATTTCCATGAGATAAGACGAATAAATTGAACCACGCTTTAGAAATATTTTTAGAATTTTGCCTTTGTAAAATTTCGAATTAGAAGATGCAACAACAACATGTGGATTGGTATGAAAGCTGGTTTGGCTCTCCTTATTACCCTATACTTTACAACCATAGAGATGTAGATGAAGCCAAAGACTTTGTAAAAAATCTCATCCACTATTTGCAGCCTCCCGTAGGTAGTACTATGGCGGATATCGCTTGTGGGGAAGGTCGCCACTCGAGACAATTAGCAGCTTATGGCTTTGAAGTCATCGGTACGGACCTAGCCGCAGAAAGCATCCAAATAGCGAAAAAATACGAAACAGATAAGCTTCAGTTTTTTGTTCATGATATGCGTTCGCCACTTTACATGAACTATTTCGATTTTGCTTTTAATTTCTTTACCAGCTTTGGTTATTTCGAAAAATATCATGACCATGAGCTGGCAGCTAAAGCTTTTGCTTCTTGTCTGAAACAAGGTGGAACGTTAATTATAGACTATCTAAACAAAGAAAATGCCTTAAAAAAGTTAGTAGCAAATGAAACTGTGGAAAGAGACTTTTTTACTTTTTATATCAGCAGAAAATTAGAACAGGGGCATTTTATCAAGAACATTCAATTTGAAGATGAGAATGGACGTGAACGACATTTTCATGAGTCGGTTGCCGCTTTTTCGATACAAGATTTCAAAACACTTTTTCATAAAGCAGGACTTAAGCTAGTCACTTGTTTTGGCGATTATGATTTATCTGATTACAACGAAGAGTTCTCTCCAAGAATGATTATGCTTTTTAAAAAATAACTCTATGCCGGTATCCATACCTCAAAGCGTATTAATATTAGACCATAAAATTTGGTTTTACCTCAATGTCAGTTGGAGAAATGATTTTTTAGATGCTTTAGTACCATTTCTTAGAAACCAATGGACTTGGGCACCTTTATACCTGTTTATTCTCGTGTTTATGCTATACAATTTCAAGAAGACGGGTTTATTATGGTGTTTGTTTTTCTTAGCTACTTTCGCGTTGGCAGATCAAGCAAGCGCCCATTATTTAAAGCCATTGTTTCAGCGCATACGCCCTTGCAATGACCTTTCCCTACAAAAAGTAGTACAAATTATAGTGCCCTGTGGCAGTGGGTTTAGTTTCCCATCCTCACATGCGGCTAATCATTTTGCTTTAGGGGTTTTTGCAGCCATTACACTGCAAAAGCAAGTGAAATATATTTGGTTTTTTGCGCTGCTTTGGGCAGCATCCGTATCTTATGCACAAGTATATGTTGGTGTACATTTTCCTTTAGATGTTTTTTGTGGTGGGATTCTGGGTACAATAATTGGCATTTTCACGGCTTGGTTATTTCATTTAAGATTGAAACTAGAACCATTACCCATTCTGACATCATCTACCTAAAATGTTATAAGACCACAAAAAGGTTGTTGGGGATATCTAAAAATCTACCAACTTATTTAAGGATATAAAAACTTTTTAAAAACAATTAACGATTTGCCTTATTGTAGAAAGCACATGGTTCTCAATAAAATAAATCATCAAGTAGTTTGCTTTTCCCAAAACCATTTGCTATCTTTAACTATCAATTAACCTTTTAAAA
>CALMXV010000011.1 GCA_937871155.1 uncultured Taibaiella sp.
ACGATTTTTAGTAGCATGGAATCGGAAGCAAAAGTCACGAGAACAATACATTCGTACAGCTTATTTTAAAGAAGCACTTCATTATCAAGACAGCACCGTGCAGTTAAATTCAAACAACTTATCGCGCCAAAGTTATATTGAGGCTGGATGGAAGCAGACGTTCACATATCGTCATAAACTATTAGTTTTTTTGCCGGCTCAATGGTCGCAAATGCAAACAACGAAAGGATGGAAAAGCCAATGGAAAACAGCCGTAGCAGCCGCATATACTTATACTGATGCCCTTGAAAAATTTAAATCAACTATGCATCTAAGAGCAGAGTGCATAGACAACAATTTTATTTTATTACCCGGAATAGGAGCTACTTATCAACTCACAAATTATCTAACAGTTAGAGGCAATATTCAGAAGACCTATCGTGCACCTACTTTAAATGAATGGTATTATGATCCGGGCGGTAATCCTAATTTATTATCCGAACAAGGATGGGCAGCGGATGTGGGTTATAGTGCGGTGTGGCAACCATTATCTTCACTTAAAATTACACAAGAAGGAAATGGGTTCTATCGTTCTATTCATAATTGGATAGCATGGTTTGGAGGAGCAATATGGACGCCTCATAATATAGCTACCGTACGTAGTGTCGGTGCTGATGCGCAATGGACTGCTTCGTATACCACAAGAAATTTCCAATATCAACTCGTAATTAAAGGTGCTTATACATCAGCTATCACTACACAGAGTTATTTGCCCAATGATGGAAGTGTAGGCAAACAAATTCCTTATACACCTCTTTGGCTTTGGATAGCTAATGCCAGCATTGCTTATAAAGGCTTTTCTTTACAGTTGAATCAGACCTATACCAGTTATAGATTTTATAATACCGACGAGACCGGCTATTTGCCTGCTTATAGCCTTAGCAATTTGCAGCTTTCAAAAATAGTTGACTTCAAAAAATATCAAGTACAATTAGGCGGATGGGTCAATAATATTTGGGATGTTTCCTATACTATTGTAGCCTCTCGGCCGATGCCCGGTAGAAACGTTTCTGTAGCGGTTACTCTTATAAAAAAATAATACTGTATCTTTCCACCCACAATTTAAAAACTTTAGAGGAGGAGAGTTCTCAATTCCTCGCCACCATGGCTTTTGATTTATTTATAACACTGTTTCTAGTACTACTGAATGGTTTTTTTGTAGCTGCTGAATTTGCTATCGTCAAAGTACGTATTTCTCAAATTGAAGTTCGAGAGGATATCAACAAAACACTTTCCGGAGTGGCTAAGTCTATTGTTAATAATTTAGATGGCTACCTTGCTGCCACACAATTAGGCATTACACTAGCTAGTCTTGGCTTAGGCTGGGTAGGAGAAGGAGTTGTTACAGAATTACTACTTCGTTTTTTTCATTTTTTTAATTTCAATCTAACAGAAGAAACTGCGCATACCCTTTCTGTACCTATTGCTTTTGCCTTTATTACAGTGTTGCATATTACGTTTGGTGAGCTGGCTCCTAAGTCGATAGCTATTCGTTATCCTACCAATACCACATTTGCTGTATCGTTGCCCTTGCGTGTTTTCTATTTCATATTTCGTCCGTTTATTTGGCTGCTCAATGGCTTTGCTAATTTCATTCTTCGTGTATTTGGAATCAAATCTGTTCATGGTAGTGAAATCCATTCCGAAGAAGAATTGAAAATGATCATTTCTGAAAGCCACGAAGGGGGAGCTATTGAAGAAACAGAGCGTGACCTTATCAGAAATGTGTTCGACTTTGACGATAGGCGTGTCAGCGATATTCAAACGTTACGCAAGAACATTACTGCTATGCGTGCTGATTTTACGTTACAGCAAGCTATAAATTTTGCTATTTCAGAAGGGTATTCCCGTTATCCTGTCTATACCTCTTCATTGGATGATATTATAGGTGTGATTTACACCAAAGACTTGATGCGTACCATGATGGCAGCAAGAAAACCCGATACCCTACAGCCTCTTATACGTAAAACCTATTTTATCTCTGATAGTAAAAAGATTAAAGAGCTGCTTAAGGAATTTCAGATAAAGCGTATGCAAATGGCGATAGTGACCAATGAAATCGGTGAGGTGTCTGGTATAGTGAGTATGGAAGATATCTTAGAAGAGTTGGTGGGAGAGATACAAGATGAATACGATAATGAGAAGCCCTACGTGGAAAAGATTGGCAATAATAAGTTTTTAGTGAGCGCACATCGTAAGCTTTCAGATATTAATAAGTATTTACCTTATCGTTTAGAAGAAAGTGAAGAATATGAAACCCTGTCAGGTTTAATCGCATTTATGCACCCCCAAGAATTACATGAAATGGATATCGTTTCTGTAGAACCTTATGAGGTAACGATAAAAAAGATGTACCGCAACTCAGCAGAAACTGTTGAACTAGAACTTTACTCTGCACAAGACGACGAATCTTAAGCTTATCATAGAAAGCCCTAAAATTTTTAAAGTCCCTTGTTTAGATTGTCTTTTAAAATTATCTTTAACAACTAGATAACGTCTTAGGCAAATATAGTTGACTTAGATACTATTCAAATTGAATACTTTTCTCAAATGGGTATAGTCTTTATTGTAGTAATTTTTATTTTAGGAATTCTCTTGTATAATATGCTGAATAGCCAAGAAAAGACCTATGGTTATACTAAGATTAGTACCATTTCCTATCGAACTGACGGAACAGAACAAATAAAAACATTTGATGAGACAGGGATTCTATTTGTAGCTAAAAAATTTGTGACCATAGATGGAGAACGTTATTGGTTTAAAAATCCCAATAAGAAATTGAATCAAGTAGTGTTGAAATATGATGGCAACACCTTAAAGACAGTTTGCCTCAATCTTCCTGAAAATTTACAACGCCTATACTACGTTGGGAAAATGAATAGTATAAAAGACTTAAGCCGCTAGCCGTCTCTTGCTTCTATTATTTCCATTACTTTTGCAACTTTCAAATTTATTGTTTTATGAAATTAGTTACCTATTCTGATCAAGGAAAAGAAAAACTCGCTTTTTTAATTAACAACGAACTCTATCATACATCAACCGCCAATTCTGAGTTACCAGCTACATTGATGGAAATGCTACAAGACTGGGAGCATTTTTCTGCTATTGCCAGAAAAACGGAAGAGGATATTAAGACAGGAAAATTAAGTATCGAACCATCTATTCCTTATCAAGAAGAAAATGTTTTGGCGCCGTTGCCACGTCCTATATCCTGCAGAGATGGATATGCATTTCGCCAGCACGTAGCCGCTGCACGTCGTAATAGAAAGGTAGATATGATTCCTGAGTTTGACCAATATCCAATTTTCTATTTCACCAATCATTTAGCCATTCAAGGTCCAGGAGCAATTCATTGCATGCCGGATCATTTTAATAAATTGGATTTTGAATTGGAAGTAGCCATTGTAACTGCAAAAAAAGGAAGAAACTTTACGGCAGCACAAGCCGACGATTATATAGCAGGGTTTATGATTATGAATGATATGAGTGCAAGAACCTTACAAATGGAAGAAATGTTGCTCAATCTAGGACCCGCCAAAGGCAAAGATTTTAGTACTGTAATTGGGCCAATATTAGTAACGCCTGATGAACTTGAAGCATACAAAATATCGGCTAAACCCAACCATACCGGTAATAATTACAACCTAAAAATGACTTGCAAGGTAAATGGTATCCAAGTAAGTGAAGGCAATGTCGGAGATATGGATTGGACCTTTGCTGAAATCTTAGAACGTTGTGCTTATGGAGTGGATATCCATCCGGGAGAGGTTATTGGAAGTGGAACTGTAGGCACCGGGTGTTTCTTAGAGTTGAATGGTACCGGATTATTAAACAATCCTAGCTTTATCCCTCAATGGCTTCAGCCGGGTGATGTTGTAGAAATGGAAATTGAAGGATTAGGAAAACTTACCAATACCATTGAAGCTGATGATACTGATTGGAGTATTCTGAAGCTAAAGAAGAAATAGCTTCTAAATTTATATTCATAATACCTCATTACCATTAAAGTATTCGCAAAATGGTAATGAGGTTTTTTTATGGATATTACTTTGTCAAAAATGCCATAATGAAAAGTAGTTTAGCCATCTTAAGTTAATAATGAATTTGTAGATAATTATAAATTGATTTTTAAATAAATTTGTATTTCTAACATTAATATTATTATTATGAATTTAAAAAACATTTTATTATGAAACAACTTCTTTTCCTCTTCGTTTTTCTTATGAATCCTGCCTTTATGCAGGCACAGTTTAGTGCCGATAGTACCCAACCGATGAAGGTATGTGATACTACAAATGAGCAACTAATTGTATTAGCCATTTCGGATGGGCAAAATGGCTCTTTTGTATTTTGGGTCGATAGACGTTTTGCAGGTCCAACAAATAGATTTGCAATTTACGGTCAACACTATGATGAATATGGCTTTGAAAAGTGGCCTCATCAAGGGAAAATTATTGTTGACACATTAGCGAATCCTAGGCACTTCAGAATTGCAAATTGGCAAAATGGAATTTTATTGAGTTACATTAAAAATAGCAATGACTCTATTTTCGTTAAGTATATTGATACTAGCGGCAATGATGTTTGGGCTACTCCAAAGCTTATAGCTAATGCTTCAATAAGTAGCTATGTATTAGCTATAGATAACGCTGGGTTTAATGTTTTTCCAACCGCTTCTGGCGCCATTATCACTCATAATATTACTTACTACGGCGGTGCCGGTGGCTTTTCTTATAATCGTATAGATTTCAGTGGCAATCTTACCTTCCCTATATTAAGTAAAAAATGGAGCCAATATCTGCTTGCCGGTTATAACTTTCTTTGTCAAAAAGATATGAATGACGGGTTGTACTTATTAGCAAAAGGAAATGGCATAGGGTCATTGCTAACTATTTACCATATTAGCAATGTTACGGATACCATGTCTTGGTCAACGGGAACAGAGGTAACTGGTGGAGCCCCTAATGCATTTGGAGGTAATATATCCTTGATGGTAGATGCATCTAACAACCTATATGTTGTTTGGGATGCGATGTATTACACTAAAATTTTCATTTCAAAATTAACGACTTCCGGAAGTTTTGCTTGGCCACAATCTAGAATTAATCTTAGTGATAGTTCCTTATACAGTCCTACACTTAGCACTGGGCGAATTAAAAATAACAACATTTTCGTAAGCTGGCTTGAAACACATAATTCCAATACAATATTGAAAGTACAACGATTAGATACAGCAGGTGCCACATTATGGAATACTTATGGCAATATCGTAGATTCAACCAATGGATTGTACAGCCGCCCTAGAATAGCCTTCAACGACAGTGGAATTACTGTGGCATTAATACCTTATAATGCAGGTTTCACTTTTGCCTTACAAGCTATTCGAAACAATGGCACCAATATTTGGAATGATAACGGTAGAGTATTGGATGCAACTCCTGGTATGCCATCTTATGAATATTTTACTTTATTAGATAGTCGTCTCGGATGCAATGTCGCTTATTGGGTAAAGCAAATAGGACCAGCTTCTGATATTTATGGTGGTAAAGCATGCCTTACTCTTGCTCCTTTAGCATTAAATTATACCGACTTTGATGTCGTATGTAGCGGAACTCATGTGAGTGTTTTATGGAAAGTACAATCTGATGAATCCGGAAAATTTTGGGTAGAAAGAAGTGTTGATTCAAAAAACTGGGAAACTATCCATCAAGTAACGCTCAAAGAAAACCAAGCAGGATATAATTATGTCTATTATGATGAACCTACTAATGGTGGCTACTATCGTATTGTTTTCGAAAGCATTAATGGAAATAAAACCTTTTCTGAGATTAAAAAAGCTCTATGTCAAAGTATAGCAGCCTATCAAGTTTATCCGAACCCGTCAACTACTGCTATAAATTTTAAGAGCTCGAATTCATCATCAACAGAAATGCTAAAAATCATAAACCCCAATGGCACCTTAGTACATCAAAGCAGTTTTATAGGTAGTGCTACAGTAGATGTTAATCGTTTTAACCCCGGTATTTACTTCTACGAAATAACAAATAAACAAACACAAGCTACCAATAGAGGAACATTTACTG
>CALMXV010000012.1 GCA_937871155.1 uncultured Taibaiella sp.
ACGTGTTGGAAGAACGGAATGAAAAATATTTTAAAGACGTACTTGACCACATCATCCAAGCTAATGAATATGCCGATAACCAACGAGACATGATGATGAACTTACAAGACCTTTCGATGAGCCAAATCAATACTCGATTGAATGAGGTGATGAAAGTATTCACTTTATTGGCAACGCTGATGGCACCGGCAACGGTTATTGGAGGCATCTTTGGTATGAACTTCGAAGTGATTCCACTATCTCAAAAAGAATCCGGCTTTTATATCATCGTGGCTTTGATGCTTATCATACCCATTGCCATGCTCTTTTGGTTTAGAAAAAAGGGGTGGTTTTAAAAAAATTTATTCGGGTGAATGACGGTATTCTATATTCAGTTCTTGAATAAAGGATAGGATTTCTTTTCTACCGGTAAACTTTACTGCACTTGTAATGAAATTTCTTGGAATAAACTCCCATTCTTTTTTCATGGTATTGATAAAAAGTCTGGCATTCTTTGCTGCTTCCGACTGTGTACTCTTATCTGCTTTTGTAAAGATGATATTAAACGGCACTTGCCATTCCCCAAGGCTTCTTAAAAATTCCAAATCTGATTTTTGAGGTTCGTGGCGGCTATCTATCAATACAAATACGGTCATTAAGTTTTCTCGCTCCATTAAGTATTGCTGTATCATCTTTTGCCATTTAGCTCGTTGTGCTTGTGATACTTTGGCATATCCGTATCCCGGGAGATCAACGAAATAAAAGGGTTGATGCTTCTCATCAGCTAAAACAAAATGATTAATCATCTGTGTTTTTCCCGGGCTAGCAGAAGTTTTAGCAAGACCTGATTGTCGGGTGAGCATATTTATTAAAGAAGACTTGCCCACATTACTCCTTCCTATAAAAGCATATTCCGGACGGTCAGCGTTCGGGCAATTAATAATGCTAGGGCTAGAGATTAAATACTTGGCACTGGTGATATCCATGAGTGTAGTTATTGTTTTTTGATTGCCTCCCATGTAGCATAAAGGCTTTCTTGTTGAGGGCGATTTGCAGGCAACTCTATTAAGGGTTGGCAAGGCACTAAACTATCATAGCAATCTTGAGGTAGTGTTTGATACAGTTGAGTTCCCTTTGTTTTCCAATGTATCATTTCATCACTTACTTCTTTGATTATTTTACCGGGATTACCTACCACTAAAGACCTGCGAGGAATCTTCGTATTAGCATTGATAAACGATAATGCCCCGATGATACATTCATCTTCTATTACTACATCATCCATGATAACACTATTCATCCCCACCAATACATTTTTGCCAATAGTAGCGCCATGTATAATAGCTCCATGACCTATATGCGCTCCTTCTTTTAGCAACACCGTAACACCGGGAAACATATGAATGGTACAGTTTTCTTGCACATTACACCCATCTTCGATAACAATGCCTCCAAAATCACCACGTAATGCTGCTCCTGGTCCGATATACACATCTTTGCCGATGACTACATTGCCGGTAACTGCTGCTTGTGGATGAACAAACGCACTGGGATGTACAACAGGTATAAAACCTTTAAAGGAATAGAACATAATTTGAAAATAGCTCGTGGTAGAAGTATTGATTACTGAAGGAAATGACTGTTATCCCTTTTTTACAAATTCTGATTTGATAGCCATAGAGCCAAAACCATCAATACGGCAATCAATGTTATGGTCACTATCTACAAGTCGTATATTTTTGATTTTAGTACCTGCTTTTATGGGGTGAGGCGCACCTTTTACCGGTAAATTTTTTACTACGATTACCGTGTCGCCATCAGCTAAGCGATTGCCATTCGCATCTTTTACTACCAATCCTGTTTCTTCTAATTCATCAGGATTCCATTCATGCCCACATTCTGGGCAAGTCATCAACGGGTCCGATAAATACGAGTAGGTGGACTTACATTTAGGGCAAGGCATAATTTCAGACATGAGCTAATAATTTTTACAAAGGTGCTTTATTCTTTGAAATTGTCCATATTGAAATTGAGGAACTTTAAGTAGTCTTGGACGGGTTAACTTCTTTAATGTTTTGAATGAGTTTTTTTTCACCTACTATCCATACTTTATCATTTTCAACAAAAACATAAGATGATTCCGGATTGAGGATTCTCTTATTTTCCTTTTCTATGCCTACTACAATACCATTGGTAAGTACTCTTATATTGCTTTCTCTAATTGATTTGTCTATCCAGGGATGTCCATTACTAAGCACAATTTTTTTTAGTACAATATCCGCATCAAGCGTAGGCTCATAGTCATTTTGAATTGCATCTAAATGCTTCTTGAAAATGATTAATTGCTCATCTGTACCAATAACAAATATTTCATCACCGGGATACATCTTCTCATTTCTTTCCGGTGTCATGATGGTGAAATCTTCTCCACGTTTTATCATGGCTATGTTCACTCCAAATTTTTCTCTTAATGCTAGCTCTTGTAAGGTAACCCCTGTAACTGCAGAGCCCGTAGGTATTTTAAATCTTGTAATAATAGCATCCCAAGGTGCTAATTCATGCCGTCCCTTTGCTTTGGTTTGTATTTCTCTATCATTAAAATTATCAAGAAATCTATTTTCGATTTTTATATAAAGCGCATGGATTTTATCTTTTAGTAGTATAGAAGCGATAATGATGATAAATAGCCCGGCGATCGCTATACTTAAAGGGAAAAAACTTAATAGTAAAACACCTAAATAGACAATTGCCAATGCTACTCGCAGCAAACGAAGTAATAATAAAACCCCTCTAAACCGCTTTTCACTCCACATTTTTGTAAACGCTTCTTGTGAATAACGTTTGGTAAGCAACGACCACATAAATGGTAAAATCAACAATAGGCAAATGCTTGCAGCAAATATATTCCCCCAATATCCGGAAGGAAACCAATTATTAAAGGAGGGCCTAAGATAATTAGATGCCAAAATAATAATGCCTATGATAATAATGGATAATAACGTGATGTGTATTAAATATCCTCTTAGCACTTCCTTCCATTCGCTAGTGCTGCTTACAGACTGTGCGCTTGTGCTATATCTATTTAATGTTTTACGCAAATTTGTCGGCAACCGGTGATCTATCCATCGATAAAAAGGCTCCGAACCTCGTATCATATAAGGTGTGGTAAAAGAAGTAATCACCGATACTGCTACAGCCACGGGATACAAGAAACTAGACGTTACGTTTAAGGTGAGCCCAAGTGTTGCAATAATGAATGAGAATTCGCCAATTTGTGCTTGGCTCATTCCTGATTGTAATGCTGTTTTTAAAGATTGTCCGGAAATGAAAGCGCCAACACTAACATGAAAGGTTTTGAAAAAGATGAGTACTAAAGTAATGATTAAAATAGGCAGCGCATATTCAACTAATACCTGTGGGTCTATCAACATTCCTACAGATACAAAAAACACTGCTCCAAATAGGTCTTTCACAGGCTTTATTAAGTGTTCGATATGCTCAGCTTTGGTAGTTTCAGCTAATATTGACCCCATGATAAATGCACCTAATGCCGGCGAGAACCCAGCTTTTGCAGCCAGCATCACCATTGCTAAACACAAGGCTATTGAAACAATCAACATCGTTTCATCATTCAAAAGTTTTTTAAGCTTTCGTAAAATAGTAGGTAAAAAGAAAATACCCGATACAAACCATAACAAAAGATAAAACACCAATTTTAAAACAGATATTATCATTTGCTCTCCTTCAAACTCACGACTTACTGCAATGGTAGATAACAATACCAATAACAATACTGCTACTAAATCCTCAATAATTAATACACCAAAAACTAGGTTAGCAAAACGTCTTGATTTTAAACCCAATTCTTCAAATGCTCGAAAAATGATAGTGGTAGAAGAGATACTAAGAATCCCTCCTAAAAAAACACAATCCATAAACGACCATCCTAAAAGCTTTCCAAGTAAAAAGCCAACGATTACCATACCCGTAACTTCGATAATAGCTGTAATAGCAGCAGCACCTCCCGTATGCATCAACTTTTTAAAACTAAATTCTAATCCTAAGTTGAAAAGAAGAAAGATAACCCCAATTTCTGCCCAAATCTTAATGTCAGATACATCCGTTACATTGGGGAAAATGGCAAACTTGGGACTCACTAAAAAGCCCGCCAATATATAACCTAAAACTACCGGCTGTTTTAGTTTTTTGAAAAGCAAACTAGTGATAGCGGCAACCAATAATATTAAACCTAAGTCGTGTATAAGAGATGGAACATGATTCATTGTTACGGTTAAAGATAAAATAAGCTCAAAAAGGTCATTAGGATTTTAGATTGTTGGTATTTGGAAGGTTTTATTGCAG
>CALMXV010000013.1 GCA_937871155.1 uncultured Taibaiella sp.
CTAGTTATTGTATATTATTTAAAATATATCTAAATTGCAATTATACTTTTATGGTTGATGACTAACTTTAGATTCAACGATAAGAGTTTATTGATAAAATTCTATTGTTTACACTTTAAAAACTTAATGCCATGATTAAAAAATTATTTTTTATTGCATGCTATTTATGGAGTTTTAATTCCTGGGGGCAAAATTACCAATTGAAATTATTGAACGGTGCTTTTGAACCACAACCTACTACTAGGTTTGAATCTAACCCAAATAGCGATGAACAATTTCTTCAACAAGAATATTGTGTTATTCAATTTTTTCAGATTCCTTCTCAGCAACAAAAGTTAAGAATGGAACAAGCAGGGGTTCAATTTTTGGAATACATCCCCAACAATGCTTATATAGCTTCAGTTGCACCAAAAACATCTTTAATTCCTTTTATAAATAGTATTAGAAGTATTTTTAAAATGCCTTTGGATTCTAAATTGGACAAATATTGTAATGCTAACAAGTTTCCAGAATGGGCGATAAATAAGGAAGGAAAAGTTCAATTGATGGTTTCATATGCCAATAATATTTCGACTCAACAATTAAAGCATGTTTTATCGGATTTTATTAATGAAACTACTTTCATTATGGAATTGGGTCATATAATTAGGCTTGATCTAACTCCTACTGACATTAAATTATTAGCAGCTAAACCTTTTATCAACTACATAGAAGCATTTAATGATAAACCGGTAAAAGAAGAAACTGTTACACGAAGCAACCACAGAGCTAACTATTTTGATAGACGTAATACCTCAGGTATTCAACTAAGAGGTAATGGAATAACTGTAGCACTTAATGATGATGGAGTTATAGGCCCACATATCGATTATCAAGGCAGAATTAAACAAAATTATGCAACTACTACTGCTTCTGGAAATGCACATGGCGACCATTGTGGAGGTATTATAATGGCAGCAGGCAATAAGGAACCTAGAGGAGAGGGTATGGCTTCGGGTGCAGATATCTGTGTATATGAAGTAGGTGGTACAGGAACGGGATACCCAGCATTTGATAGCTTACCTATTCATTACAACACACAAGGTGTTCGCGTTATTTCTACTTCCTATGGTGATGGAGTAAATGGAGTTTATAACACTTTAGCAAGTACATTGGACATGCAACATCGTGCTATGCCTCTTATGATGCATGTGTTTTCGGCAGGGAATTCAGGTACAAGTAATTTTGGTTATGGTGCCGGTGCCGGATGGGGAAATATTACCGGTGGTCATAAGCAAGCAAAGAATTTAATGGCAGTAGGCAACTTAGATTACTTAGATGCTATTAATTCTTCAAGCAGTAGAGGGCCAGCTTATGATGGTAGAATCAAACCTGATATCTGCGCCGTAGGTACTAGTGTTTATTCAACCATGCAGAATGACGGATATCAACTAATGACTGGTACTAGTATGGCTTGTCCAGGTATTTCAGGTGTATTGGCACAGCTCATGGAAGGGTATAAGCTGACCCATAGTAATACAGAAGCTCCTGCAATGCTTCTTAAATGTGTACTTCAAAATACAGCGGATGATTTAGGAAATGCCGGACCTGACTTTATTTATGGATACGGCCGTGTAAATGCTAGAAGAGCCTATCAACTTATTAGTCAGAATAAGTTTTTTGTTGATAGCGTTTCTAATGGCGATTCAGTAACATTGAATATTACAGTACCGGCTAATACGGGACAATTACGTGTGATGACTTCTTGGCCTGATAAAGAAGCCTTAGCCAATGCAACAACTGCCTTGGTAAATAATTTGAATATGAGAGTTATCGATCCTTCTAGTCAGTCTTTTAATCCTTGGGTTTTAAATTCTACCCCCAATGTAGCTGCGCTTACTTCATTAGCTGTAAGAAGTATTGATAGCTTAAATAATATGGAACAAGTGACCATTGATAACCCAACTGCCGGAACATATACCATTCGTGTTGTCGGAAAGTCAGTGCCGTTTGGTCCGCAAACCTTTTATGTTTCTTATGAATTTGTAAACGATACACCTGTACTCACATACCCTATAGGTAAAGAATCATTTGCACCAAGTACTACTGAAACTATACGATGGGATGCCTTAGGCAACTCCGGTACTTTTACCTTAGAATATTCAACCAATAATGGAGGCTCATGGACAACTATCAGTAGTAGCATAGCTGCTGCTACACGTTATTATAATTGGACGGTACCTAGTACTGTAACTGGCGAAGCTTTGATGCGTATAACAAGAAATGCAAAATCTTCATCATCATTATTACCGTTTTCAATTATTGGAGTACCTACAGGCTTGACAGTTACTATGGTTTGTGGAGATTCGTTAAGGGTAACATGCAATGCTGTAACTGGTGCTACAGGCTACAAACTTTCAATACTTGGTGCAAAGTATATGGATAGTATTGGTGTGTCTTCTACCACTACTATATTAGGTCGTCATGCAACATTAGTACCTCTAGGTGGATGGTACACCGTGCAAGCAATGGGTCCTAATGGAGCAATTAGCTCAAGAGCTCCTGCGCTCCAATATGTAGCTACACCTTTTAATTGCCCTTGTGCGGGTCAACCAAGTATTGGCTCTATAAACAATAATGTAGTTGCCATTTGCGCTAACGCATCTTTTACTTTATCTGTAACTGCTAGTAATAATGCAGTTACTTATCAATGGCAATCTTCTTCTACAGGTACTCCTGGTAGTTGGTCGAATGTAGCTGTACCAAGTGCAACAACACCCGTTTGTACATTGTCTCAGGCAACCGCTACCTATTATAGAGCTTATGTTGTTTGTACCAATTCAGGTTTGA
>CALMXV010000014.1 GCA_937871155.1 uncultured Taibaiella sp.
ATGGTATTCGTGATTTCGCTTTGCTCAATTCCTTATCGCTCAATACCTCTGCTGTTTCCAACAGACGCACCATAAGACGGCTTTTGGATGTCCTTTTTATTTTTTTTATTGGTATCCAAGATATCGCTTCGCTAAATTGATGAGTTTCTCTGAAAACCCTCATCGAGAGACCTACTCTCATCTATTTTAAAGTTGCAAACGTTTTACAACGTTTTCAAAAAACACACGCTTTTGCAGCTTTGCGATGGAGCAGTCGATTATCACAAATTTCCTTGCGAGAACTACACTTCAAATATAGCAAAATATTTCAAACGGAGCATTAACTCCGCTCTCTTTCAAAACTGCCCTGTAGGCGACTGTATATTATAATTTGTATTTTTTTAATGAATTTTCAAAATCTGAAGATTTGACAAAATTTTGTTTTTGTTTATTCACTTGAATGATTTCTAAAAATCCTAGCTCTACCAGTGATTTTAAATCTGTTCTAGCGGTATAGTTTGAGACATTAAATCTTGCTTCCATTTCTTTGGTGTTTAAAATTCTATCAGGATCATCATGTATAATCTTTAGAATTTGTGCCATTCTATCATTTACTCCTGGTATTTTCATGAATTTTGCAGCTTGGAACACTTCTTTCTGTTTATGGTTTATGTATTCTTTTAGTGCAACAAACGCCTTTTCCATTGTCTTGATATGATAAGATATAAAGTAGGTTAAATCATTTTCATCTATTTCTGTATATAAATATGCTTTCTCATATTGAGATTTTGTGTCTTTAATAATTCTTGATATAGATAAATATTCTGTTAGCCAATATCCCTTTTTTAGCATATACCAATAAAATATAGCTCTCGCTGTCCGACCGTTTCCATCAGTAAACGGGTGTATCCATCCAATCATAAAATGGATAATACAACCTTTAATTATAGGGTGAATAAACTCTTCGCTATCAGTATTGAAAAATATACATAAATCACTTATAAGATTCTTTAAATCAGATTGTAAAGGAGGTGTATGAACGATTTCAATATTAGCATGATTTACTACATGTACATCATTGTTTTCCCTGAATTTCCCTTCATCTTCTATATTGTCTAATGTGTTACTGGTTATTAGTTTATGAATGTATAATAGATTTTCAGGGGTTAAATCTTCACTTTTGTGTTGAACAATATACTTCATAGTGATAAAATTGTTCAAAATCATCTTTTCGGATTTGTTTTTAGGCTTCTTATCTTGTTCAATCATTTCTTTAGCCTTTTTCCTTGTAGTGTTAGCACCTTCCATTTGACTACTAGATATAGCTTCTTCCATGATGGAGCTTATAATGAACTTTGTCTTATCAGTTTCTGTAATTCCTATATTACTTCCTAGAGTACCTCCAATATGCATATCAAATTGATGTAGAGATTTTTGAATATAATCGGTAATTACATAATGAAAGTTGTAAGAATAAAAGTTGACATCTTTTTTTCTTAACCCAAGTTGCAGGTCAACCTGAGCTAAAGTGTTTATAGTTAAGAGTTTCATTTTTTTCAATTTCCGGTTTGTGTACTACAAATTTTCTTTTAGTGTATGGATAATACTTGATTCCTAATACATCATATATTTGCTTTAGGCCTTCCTTAGGCTCTGTACATCGCTTTATTTTTAGGATTTGATTATAGGTGTTTTGCCCTATCGTTTCTACTATCTTTTGTGTATTCCCTATTCGCACTATTGATGTCCAACTATGCTTTATACCTTGCATTTTTAATTGATGACGGACTGTATTCACCAACCAATATGCCAATATTCCCAAATGAAGGTGAGCCATGGTGCTGTCATCATTCTTATGATAGATAGGACGCAAATCTAAATCTGTTTTCAAGCATCTAAAGCTACTCTCTATCTCTCTTATTGTATTATAGATGTTCCATAAGTGCTCTTCTTTCTTTATCTCAAGGTTGGTTCTTAGAAAATAATGTCCTAAGGTGGACATCTTTTCTTGGTCTTTAGCTGTATTCTTTTCCCATTGAAGCGAAAGAGCATGGCTGTTTTCCTTGTTTTTTTCTATATGTATGTCGTATATACCTGCAATGGAAGGGTATTTTTCTTTTGCTCTACCTATACGTTCATACACTTTATCTAAACGTTTTATCCCTCCCTTTTTCTCTAAGGAAACAGCAATTTTTTGAAGTTCTTCTTCCATTCTGACTTCAAAGTTGTTTTTCATAGATTGCTCCTTTAGTGCTTTGGAGGGGCTGACAACTTCCAAGTAGTAATCCGTCTTTTCTGGTGTACTTACTGCATGTAGCTTTATCTCTTGTTTGTTTTTTGTTGTAAGGACAACAGCTCCATCTTGTTTGGCATATTGGTAGTCTTTAAGTTTAGTACGAGTTACGCATACATGTTTAAAACCCTTTGATGCTAACATTTTTAAATTTTCCTCTGTTGCTATTCCGGCATCTAAAACAATGGTGGGTTTATGAGAAGGACAGGTATGACTATTCAACTTTACTATCATTTGCTCTAAGGTCTGGCAATCTGCCATATTGCCTTCATGGATATTACTGTATTTGATAAACCCTTCTAAATTAACTACCATTGCCAAAACTACTAATTTGGCATCTTTTCTCTTTTCTTTACTTCGCCCAAACCGGGCAAGTCGGCTATTATCCTTTCTACCTTCAAAATAGGTATTGGTCAAATCGTACAATATGATTTTATCATCCAAATTGAACAAATCATTGGTTCGATTAGATAAATGTTTTTCCAATTCATCTTTGATACTATAAAGATTTAGGGCACTCTTGTAAAGTTTGTCTTTTGTGATATTATGGGTATAAGCGGTAAGATCGCAAATGGCAGAGTTTTCGTTTATCCAATGACTGGTTCTTAGTTCTGATGAAGGGTAAACGGCACGACTGATAATTTGGGTAGCTGCTAATTGAATAGTTTCTTTTTCCCAGCCCAAGGATGCTAAAAAAGGCTCAAATTGAAGTTGGTCCCAAGCATGTTTACCTATCCATTCGGAGCCTATCTCACGGGCTTCTTTATGCTGCATCGTATCAGCATCTATCATCTTTCTGCCTTGTTCGATGTCCACCTTTTTCTCCGTTATTAGCCTTTGCCATAAGTGTTCGGTCAATGTTTGCACCGCTAAATCCTTTTCTTCAAATAAAGTTTCCTGACCATTGAGCCTGTCCATAATATGACGGCGAACTGCATTTAACTGCTCTGCACTATATTCTGACAGGAAGCCCACATTAAGCAAAGTACGATGACAAACACGTCCATAAGCATTACGATAGCTTTCTACTAAACGGAAGTAGCCGTCATAGTTTCCGGTAGCAGGATTTTTTCTTATGGAACTCTTAAAATACATTGGGGCAAAGGTCTATGCTATTAACCAAATAAACAACACCCCCCTGTGTACTACAAAATGACGAAGCCCCTGAGAATGTCATATTTCATTTGCTCCTGTACCCCCCTAGGAGATAAAATAGAAAATTTCTTTT
>CALMXV010000015.1 GCA_937871155.1 uncultured Taibaiella sp.
GAGATTCTTGTGTTTGGAAATTTGGTGACGGTACCATTTTAACTGCAAATGGACCTACAGACCCTAATTGGAATCCTACCCATTACTATACTACCCAAAAGCAATTTGATGTTTGGTTAGTTTGTTACAACACAAGTACTGGCTGTATGGATAGTGTAACAAATAAAGTAAATAACTTACACCCACTAGTTTCAATAATATTAGTTAATAGAGATACTGTTTGTCAAGGTTTACAAGTCGATTTTAGAGACTCGTCTATTTATAACTACTTCCAGAACCATAGCTTTTTCTGGGATTTTGGTGATGGCGATACGTCCTATACGCAAGACCCTGCACATATTTACAAAAATGTAGGGGTGTATAAAGTAATGCATGTGGTAACTGACTTTGTACCATGTAGCGATACTTCATACGTTTACATCACAGTGGATTCAATAGGCAAAATGAATTTTTCTTTTGATGACGAAGATATCTGTCAAGGGCAACGGGTAACCTTTACAGGAGATTATACTACAAGTGGACTTAAGAAACTAACTTGGGACTTTGGCGATGGTTATACAGTAGATAATATCAATCCGGTTTCACATGTATATGATTTGTCAGGAGCATTTGATGTCAAACTTTCTGGTAAATATAGAGCTTGCCCTAATATTGACTCTATTTATACAATCAATGTTCGTCCATATCTACCGGTAAATTTAGGCCCTGATACAACTATGTGCCCTAATGGCCCCGGCATAGTAATAGGCGATAATATCAACCAAAATAATCCAGACGCAAAATGGCTTTGGAGCACCGGAGACTCGAGTGCATTAATTACCGTGCGTCATCCAGGCATCTACACCGTTCGTGTTACAGCACATGATTGTTCAAGCTCAGATAGTGTGGAAATTTTCAAGGACTGTTATATTGATATTCCAAACAGTTTTACTCCTAATAATGATGGAGTAAATGATTACTTCTTACCAAGACAATTACTTTCTAAAAGTGTTGCTAAATTCTCTATGAAAATATTTGACCGCTGGGGTGAACAAGTATTCAAAACCGAAAGCATCAATGGACGTGGCTGGGATGGTAAATTCAACGGGAAAAACCAACCGGTAGGAGTATATGTTTATATGATAGACGTTACCTTCTCTAATGGAAGTAAAGAATACTATCAGGGGAATACCACGCTACTTCGATAAAAATTTAGTAAATACATAAAAATTGAAAAGCTGTCTTTTATAGGCAGCTTTTTTGGAATGTACTTATTACCCTATCTGAAGTTACCAACACCTGTGTATTTCTTTAACAAGGATATTGGTAGGAGTAGTAGTACTTTCGAAGGAATAAGACAAAGAGAAGCTATGGATATCGAACAATTAATACTACATGTAGAAGCATTAATTTTTGCTAGCGAACGCCCAATAACTCAAATGGAGATCATAGATATGATATCTCAAACAGTGGATGAACCAGTAGAGGAAGAAAAAATTGCTACCACTATTGAAGCCATACGCGATAAATATGATGAGGCTTATTATGCTTTTCAATTGAGGGAAATTGGCGGTGGTTTTCAGTTTTTAACAAAGAAAGCATATCATAAAACAGTTCTCCAACTGAATGGAGATAAGTACATCAAAAAACTATCTTCAGCAGCCATGGAAACCTTAGCTATCATTGCTTATAAACAACCCATCACTAAGTCAGAGATTGAATTTATACGAGGTGTAAGTGCAGATTATTCTATCCAAAAACTATTAGAGAAAGAACTTATCATAATAGCGGGAAGAAATGAAGAAATGATAGGAAAGCCTTTAATCTACACAACTTCCAAAAACTTTATGGATTACTTGGGAATCAATTCTCCAGCAGACCTACCAAAACTAAAAGATATTAACACAATTGAAATTGTACTTCCTACAGATAGTGAAGCTGCTAAAGTTGAAACGCTTACTACTTCTTTGCTTGTAAATAATGAAGGGAACTTATTGTCTGCAGCAATTTAATTTTTGCTAAAGAAAAATCTATAGAGGCTAACTTAAAGATTACAATTTTTAGACAAACACATGTATGTTTGATACTATAGGAACTGTATTTTTGCACCATCATGACTTTCAGGTTCCTGTTACTTATTGCTCTTCTATTTGGTAGTATTACTACAGATGCTCAGAAGAAATCTGATAAAAAAATTATCAAACGATTAAAAGCAGATATCAATTTTCTTGCTTCAGATGCATTAGAAGGGAGAAGGGCAGCTACTGATGGAGAAATGAAGGCAGCAGCCTTTTTTGTAGAGAAATATAAGAAAGAAAAAATCTCGCCTTATCAACCGGATTATGTCCACCCATTTAATTTTGTATATGGTAAAGAGATAGCCAACTCAACAGCCTTATCTATCGATAATCATTCATTGAAACTACATACAGATTATTTCCCTTTACCCTTTAGTGGTTCTTCATCCTCAACCATAATTCATGAAGTTTATCCGGACATTTTAGAGAAAGACAATATTTGGCTCATGCCACTTTACAATTCAAAAGAAGAGGCAGATAACGCCCATTTTGATTTCGAAAAACAAATGCACGATAAAGCGATAGTAGCGCAAAAACAAGGAGCTTTAGCCGTTATATTTTTTGACAACTATGGAGCTAAATATCCTCCATCGTTTCAAGCAAAATCCGAAACCGAATCGGTGGAGATACCAGTATTATTTATAACCCATAATGCCTATGATACCTTGTTATCCGGCAATAATTCCACTTTAGAATTTTCATTGCAAGTAAACATTAATAAATCAGAACGAACCGGCCATAATGTGGTTGCAATGATAGATAATAAAGCCCCTTATACGGTAGTGCTAGGAGCTCATTTCGACCACCTAGGATATGGAGAAGATGGTAATAGTACTTATAGAGGTACAGATAAAATGATACATAATGGAGCCGATGATAATGCAAGTGGTAGCGCGGGTTTACTACAATTAGCATCTTGGATAAAATCGAAGAAACTGAAAAACTATAACTATTTATTCATTCATTTTTCAGCAGAAGAGTTAGGCTTGCTAGGTTCTAAAGCAGTAGTGAAACAATTAGGACTCGATAGCAATAAGATCGCCTATATGGTAAACATGGATATGATAGGCAGGTTAAATGATAGTACACATGGCCTCACTGTTGGAGGGGTAGGTACTTCACCGGTGTGGGGGCAATTTATCGATCATGGGAAAAAAGATTTTAAGATACATATAGATAGTGCTGGAATTGGTCCTTCTGATCATACATCTTTCTATCAACAAGGTATTCCAGTTTTATTCTTCTTTACCGGCATCCATCACGACTATCATAAGCCTTCAGACGATGCGGATAAAATAAATTATAAGGGTGAATTAAGTGTGTTGAAATACATCTATAGTATCGTGGAAGTGATGGATACCCGTCCTAAGCCGCTATTTACACCTACAAAGCAAACTTTAGTAGGCAAAACAAAATTTAAAGTAACCCTTGGTATCATGCCGGACTATACTTATGAAAATGGTGATGGCATTCGAGTAGATGGTGTTACGGAAGGAAGACCGGCTATCAAAGCTGGTATCAAAGTAGGAGATATCATTACTCAAATAGGAGACTATAAGGTACTCGGTATGCAAACCTATATGGAAGCGCTTGGAAAATTTAATGAAGGAGATTCGACGACGGTAAAAATAATTAGAGATAAAAAACAAAAAACACTAAAACTAAGCTTTAAATAAAATGGGATTATTAATTAAGTTACTTGTAAACGCACTAGCAGTTTTTGGTGCAGCTTATTTATTACCTGGCGTGCATGTAAAAGATTTTAAAACTGCTTTAGTTGTAGCCATTATACTTGGGCTTTTAAACTTTTTTGTAAAGCCAGTTTTAATGTTCTTGACATTTCCAATAACCATTATTACACTCGGTCTTTTCTTATTGGTAATTAATGCCATCATCATAAAACTATGTGCCAATCTGGTTGAAGGCTTTAAAGTTGATGGCTGGTGGTGGGCGATTATTTTTAGCATCATTGTTTCCTTTTTCACGGCTATATTAGAAAGCATTTTTGAATGATGAAGCTCAATAAACTTGCCCCCCTCGTCATTATTATTGTCTTATCGATAGTACTGTTAATAGTAAGAACCTGCAAAAATCAAGCACCTTCCACTGTTAATGTTCCATCGACTACTACTATTACCAACGAAACTAGAGGGCTTAATAGAAACCCAAGTATCATCAACTACTCCAAACATGCTCGTTGTAGGATGCAGTGCCGAAAGATTACAGAAGCAGAGATAAAAAAAGTATTGAGAGAAGGAACTATTAACTATAAGAAAAGCTCATTGCAACAAGCCCCTTGTAAAAAAAGATACGCTGTAGAAAGCATAGTCAATAAACAACATATACGCATTATTGTAGCTCCTTGTGAAGATGAATTGACTGTGATTACCTGTATAGATACGAAGGAGGAATGGGCATGTGATTGTCCATAGTGTTCGAAAAAATCCACTAACATCTAGCCCTTCAAAATAACTATAGAAGGATTTTTATCCGTATTTTGCCCTCTTTAAGTGTATTATCATGGCTCGTTCTATTTCCATTTTGGGTGCAGGTTTGGTAGGCTCATTATTGGCTATAATTTTAAAGAAAAGGGGATATGCCGTAACGGTGTATGAAAGGCGCCCCGATATGAGAACTGCAACTATAGCTGCCGGACGTTCTATTAATTTAGCGATGAGTACCAGAGGTTGGAAAGCCTTAGAAATAGCCGGCTTGAAGGACGCCATTGAATCCATAGCCATACCTATGTATGGAAGAGCCTTGCATCAGACCGATGGAACACAAACGTTTCAACAGTATGGAAAAAATAATGAAGCCATCTATTCAGTAAGTAGAGGAACCCTTAATAAAGAGCTAATGACTTTAGCAGAGAAAGAAGGTGTCAAAATACATTTTAACCAACGATGTACTAAAGTAGATGTTGTCAATAACATTATTTTTCTAGAGCAGGAAGATGGCAGTATTAAAGAAATTCAAGCTGATTTGCTGTTTGGTGCCGATGGTGCATTCTCAGCACTCCGTCATAGCTATACCTTTTTGGAACGTGTAAACGCTGCTCAAAATTATTTACAACATGGCTATAAAGAATTGAATATTCCTCCTTCTCCAGCACATCAACCTATGATGGAGCAAAATGCTCTACACATCTGGCCAAGAAAAAACTTTATGTTGATAGCCTTGCCTAATACTGATTACAACTTTACCTGTACGCTTTTTTTACCTTTTGAAGGCCCCCTATCTTTTGCTCAATTAAAATCAAAACAAGATGTCAAAAGCTTTTTTGAAACACATTTCAAAGATGCAATGGAGATGATGCCAACTCTCACTGACGACTTTTTTAATAACCCGACATCCTCTCTTATAACTACCCATGTTGAACCATGGCATTATAAAAACAAAAGCGCTTTAATTGGTGATGCTGCTCATGCGATTGTACCTTTCTATGGTCAAGGTATGAATGCAGGCTTTGAAGATTGTACAATACTTGCCGGACTGCTGGAAGAGATGGGAGAGGATTGGGATACCATCCTTAAGAAGTTTGATGACTTACGAAAACCTAATGGTGATGCAGTAGCAGAACTAGCGCTACTTAATTTTATTGAAATGCGAGATAAAGTGGCAGACCCAATCTTCTTAGAGCGTAAGAAGATTGAAAAAGAGTTAGGGAAGCTGTATCCTACACAGTTCAACTCTGTTTATGAAATGGTTTCCTTTAGCCATACACCTTACCAAACCGCTTTAAGTTGCATCAACTATCAGAATCAACTCTTACATAAGATAATGGATGAAGGAGATTTTAACGAGAATAGAAACAAGGAAATGTTTATTCAAAAACTAAATGGCTGGATGAACGAATATGAACAAGCTATACAGCAACTGGAGTTTTAGCCACTATGAAACCACAAAAAAGATGGACCCTAAAGCCTGTCAATAATAAACATATAGAGCAACTAGTTGCGGACCTAAAGATACATCCTGCACTATGTAGATTGCTTGCAGTACGCGGTGTTACAGATTTCGAAAGTGCAAAAATATTTTTCAGACCTCAGCTAGAACATCTCATAGACCCCTTTCGGATGAAGGGAATGAAACAAGCTGTAGAAAGAATAACCGAAGCAAGAGAATGGCACGAAAAAATATTAGTATATGGTGACTATGATGTAGATGGCACTACAGCTGTTGCTACTGTTTACTCTTTTTTACAAGACTATTATCAAGGCTCAATTTCATTTTATATCCCCCATAGGTATCGGGAAGGTTATGGTGTTTCTAAGCAAGGGATAGACTATGCACATGCCAATGGGTTTACGTTATTGATTACACTCGATTGTGGAATTAAGTCCGGGGAGTTGATTAATTATGCACAGTCTTTAGGGATTGATGTTATCGTTTGTGACCACCATTTGCCGGATACACAACTACCTCCGGCTTTTGCAATCTTAAATCCAAAACAATCGGATTGTCCGTATCCTTATAAAGAATTAAGTGGATGCGGTATCGGTTTTAAATTGATTTGTGGATTAGCAAAGCATTGGGGCTTACCGGATGAAGTACCTATGCAGTATTTAGATTTAGTGGCTACAAGTATTGCTGCGGATATCGTACCCATAGATGCAGAAAATAGAACCTTAGCTTATTTTGGTATTAAGAAAGTAAATGAAAACCCGATGCTACCTTTGAAAGTGCTGAAAGACTTGGCACAAGTAAAAGGAGATATGACCGTATCGGATTTGGTATTTGTAATAGGCCCAAGAGTGAATGCCGCTGGGCGAATGGATGATGCAAGAAAAGCAGTCAACTTATTTATAGAAAAAGACCTTGAGAAAATTGAAGCATTAGCGGCAGAACTACAGTCGGACAATACCGACCGAAAAGAAGTTGATAAATCCATTACCGAACAAGCATTGGCTTTAATCAATGATGATGAAGAACAACAGCAGAAAAAAACAACAGTACTATATAGAGATAATTGGCACAAAGGTGTTGTCGGTATTGTAGCCTCTCGATTAATAGACCATTATTATCGCCCTACGATTATCCTTACCAAGTCAAATGATAAGGTATCGGGTTCTGCAAGGTCGGTAAGTGGATTTAATATTTATGAAGCGATACATGCATGTAGGGATTTGCTAGAAAATTATGGAGGGCATTTTTATGCAGCAGGTATGACCCTAGCCCTAAATTCTGTTGAAGCATTTATGCAGCGATTTGAAGAAGTTGTTTCCAAAACGATAGCACCAGAGTTGTTGATTCCTGAAATAGAAATAGATGCTGAATTAAGGCTTGCTGATATCAAAGAAGCATTTTATAAGATCATTCAACAGTTTGAACCCTTTGGCCCTACCAACCTACGTCCTGTATTTGTAAGCCGTCATGTATATGACTACAAAGACCGATCAAAAGTTGTAAAGGAACAACACCTAAGAGTCTCTATACATCAAAATGACGGTACCAGCATTGATGGAATCGGGTTTAATTTGGCAGATAAAATTGATATCGTAAAACAAGGTGCCTTTGATATTGTTTATACAATTGATGAAAACAATTTTAACAATGTGAAACAACTGCAAATTAAGGTGCAAGACATCAGAAAAGCAATACACTAATCAACAACTCAATCCTTCCTTATTGAAAAGATTTTCTAACTAGCATTTATGACACCTCCTTATTTGCATCCCGGCGACACTATAGGCATTACTTGTCCGGCCGGCTTTGTTTCTTACGAAAACCGAGTGGTACCATCAATAGCCCTCTTAGAAAAATGGGGATTTAAAGTAAAGGTTGGGAAGACCGTGGGCAGCTCCTATCATTATTTTTCAGGAAAGGATGAAGAACGTTTGGAGGATCTTCAAGATATGTTGGATGATACTTCAATAAAAGCCATCTTGATGGGTAGAGGTGGATATGGAATGAGTAGAATAATTGATGCTATTGATTTTACTGTTTTTAAAAAGCATCCAAAATGGATTTGTGGATTTAGTGATATCACCGTGTTGCATAACCATATCCAAGCCCTATATCAGTTACCCACCCTGCATAGCCCTATGTGCGGCGCCTTTACCTCGCTTACAGAAACAGCACCTCATATATTACAATTCAAAGAACTCATCACCGGAAAAAAATCAACCATTCAATTTCCAATCTCGGAACATAACAAATCGGGAAAGGCTAATGCAGTGATAACTGGAGGCAACCTCGTCATGTTGGCTCATCTTACGGGTTCGGTTTCTGAAGTGGACACCCGCCATAAAATTTTATTTATTGAAGATGTAGGAGAGCATTATTATAACATCGATAGATTGATGATTAACCTGAAACGTGCAGGTAAACTGGACCATCTTGCCGCATTACTTGTAGGTAGCTTCACGGATATGCAAGATACCGAACGCCCTTTTGGGCACTCCATTGAAGAAATCGTTTTAGATAAAGTAAAGGACTACGATTATCCGGTAGCTTTTAACTTCCCTTGCGGACATCAAGAGGAAAATTATACCTTAAAATTAGGAGCAACTTATCAATTGGATGTTAGGACGGATGGCTCTTGTCTTACTACATTATGATAGATGTATTCACGTCTTGCCCAGTCCTTAGTTGATACTACTATCAATCAATACTTCAATTTTTTTCACAAGCACCTAAAGAGCATCTCTAATTTCATAGAAAGGTTTATTTAACATTTTAAAAATCTATTTTACTTAGCTTTGCGCAAAATTTTACAAGAGGTTGCCACTATCTAAAAACATATATACAAAACAAGCGGCTATCAGATCCATATTGGTGCTGATGTTAGTGACGTGGTGTACCGTGTTTTTTAATAGTAGAAGTATTGCTAGTGAACCAACCTTTATTTACCAGCATTCGCAAACACAATTTTCTGAACATACGATTGAGTCTTCGGAATTTAAAGAACATCATCCGATACGGATAGTTAAAAAGCAACTATCTGTCCGCTCTAAGCAACAATCAAAACTAATATTCCGTAAAGCAGCTGAAAGCACTATCATCGCTGAAGAGCCAAGCTTTTTACTATCAAATACTCCGGCACACGTCTTTAGTAATAGTGTTGTAATACGTCCGGATTATTATCAATTTCTATTCAGGTTCACCTTGTTTTAAGTAAGGTTTTGAGACCCTCAGGTCTATCTCATCTCATGATCGCCTTCGGCGAAAACCACATTTTTATTTTAACAATTTCTTTTTAAGATTTCATAATCATGCGCGTACTTAGCTTTATAAGCATCCCGCTTATGGGGATAGTATTATCCTCTTGCATCAACAACAAACCGACTACATCCAAAACACTAGAAAGTTCGATACCGGTAGTAAAACTAACAGAACAAGATATTGTGATGAGTAAAGAATATGTAGCCGATATTCAAGCCATCAAAAATGTAGAAATCAGAAGCAAAATATCAGGATTTTTAGATGACATCTTGGTAGATGAAGGAGCTTTTGTAAAGAAAGGCGAACTACTATTTATCCTTAACGACCAAGAATACAGAGCCGATGTAGCTAAGGCAAGAGCCGCTATGAATAGTATCATTGCAGAAACCAGAACGGTAGCCTTAGAAGTAGAAAAGGTGAAGATATTGGTGAATAAAAAGATTGTTTCAACTGCTGAACTAGATGTAGCTAAAGCAAAACTACATGCCATAGAAGCCCGAGTGGAAGAAGCTAAAGCAGCGTTACACTATGCAGAAACTAAACTTTCTTATACCAGAGTTAAGGCACCGTATGATGGCATCATAGATAGAATTCCTTTGAAAGTGGGTAGCCTTTTAGATGAAGGAACATTAATCACTAGTGTCTCTGATATCAGCTCCGTTTTTATTTATTTCAATATTTCTGAAAATGAATATTTAGAGTACCTAAGACAAAAACCACATCTTAAAAATCATGAAGAAAATGAAGTGCAGCTCATCTTAGCGGATGGTAAAACCTATGAGCACTTTGGAAAAATTGAAACTGTTGTGAGCGAGTTTGAAGGCAATACCGGCTCTATTGCATTCAGGGCTAAGTTTCCCAATCCGGAATCCTTATTGAAACATGGAGCTAGCGGAAAAGTATCCTTGTCCAATGAGCTAGAAGATGCCTTATTGCTACCACAAAAATCGGTTTTCGAAATTCAGGATAAGAACTATGTATTTATACTAGATGCTTCCAACAAAGTAAAGATGCGGCACTTTGAACCTAAAGCCCGTATTGATGATTACTATGTAGTGGCTACGGGCATCCAAAAAGGAGAAGCCATAGTATATGAGGGCATTCAAAATATAAAAGATGGTATGGCTATCATTCCAAAATTTATTCAATTAGACAGCTTGGCAACTACTAGCCTACTCTAAATACATTATTAAAACAATCGATGAAAAGGGACTATCCGCCCTATTTGCATAGTATCAACAAGAAGATTCATGTTCGAAAAATTTATTCGTAGGCCAATCTTATCATTGGTCATATCGCTTATCATATTATTATTAGGCGTTCTAGCCTTGTTTACGTTACCGGTCACTCAGTTTCCGGATATTGTTCCACCATCAGTAATTGTTACCGCCAACTATACCGGTGCCAATGCAGAGGTATGTACCAAAGCTGTAGCCACACCACTAGAGCGAGCCATCAACGGGGTGCCGGGGATGACGTATATGTCCACTGTAACCAGCAACAATGGACTTACCATTATTCAAGTATATTTTAAAGTAGGTACCGATCCGGATATTGCTGCTGTGAATGTGCAAAACCGCGTAACTACGGTATTGGATGAGCTTCCGGAAGAAGTAATAAAAGCAGGTGTAACTACTGAAAAGGAAGTAAATAGTATGCTCATGTATCTCAACATCCTTAGTTCAGATACTACATTAGATGAGAAGTTTATTTACAATTTTGCGGACATCAATGTATTGAAAGAGCTGAAACGTATTGAAGGGGTTGGCTTTGCAGAGATCATGGGTGCTAGAGATTACTCGATACGTGTGTGGTTGAAACCTGATAAGCTTGTAGCATACAATATTTCTACCGATGAAATTATAGCTGCCGTAAAAGCACAGAATGTAGAAGCGGCTCCCGGTAAAACCGGCGAAAGCTCCGGAAAAGAAGCACAACCTTTACAGTATGTATTGCGCTATACCGGAAAGTTTGTAAAGCCGGAACAGTATGAAAACATTGTCCTTAGAGCCAATGCTGATGGTTCTATCCTGAAACTGAAAGATATTGCCAGCATTGAGTTTGGTACGTTGGATTATGATATGACTTCCATGACGGATGGCCGCCCATCAGCAGCTATCATAATAAAGCAACGCCCCGGCTCTAACGCAAAAGAAGTAATTGACAACATCAAACAACGAATGGAAGAACTTAAAGAAGGTTCTTTTCCTCCAGGAATGACTTTTAACGTAAGTTATGATGTATCCAGATTTTTAGATGCTTCAATAGCAGAAGTATTGACCACTTTAGCAGAAGCGTTTCTACTTGTTTTCTTGGTGGTGTTTATTTTCTTACAAGATTTTAGATCGACGTTGATACCCGCACTAGCAGTGCCTGTAGCCTTGATTGGCACCCTATTCTTTATGCAAATGCTAGGCTTCTCAATCAACTTGCTTACGTTGTTTGCTTTGGTATTGGCAATTGGTATCGTGGTGGATAATGCCATTGTGGTAGTAGAAGCCGTACATACCAAAATGTCGGAAGAGCATCTTTCTCCTATGGATGCTACTATTGCTGCCATGAAGGAAATAGGAGGAGCTATCATTGCTATTACGATGGTGATGTCGGCAGTGTTCGTTCCGGTAGCGTTCTTGTCAGGTCCGGTAGGTGTGTTCTATCGCCAGTTTTCATTGACGCTTGCCATCTCTATTGTGATTTCAGGTATCAATGCTCTGACACTTACTCCGGCACTCTGCGCCATCATGCTTCGTCATCAAGATACCAACAAAGAAAAAACCAATTTCATCGATAAGTTCTTTAAGAAGTTTAATACTTGGTATGATGGTATCTCTACAAAATATCAAAACTTCTTAAAGCTTGTTGCCAATAGGCGAACGATTACCTTAGCTATGTTAGTTGGCTTTTTCGTTGCTACATGGGGCTTTAGTGCTATGTTACCCTCTGGCTTTATTCCTACAGAAGATCAAGGGATGGTATATGTAAATGTAACGACACCTCCCGGAGCTACGTTAGAAAGAACAGAACAGGTATTAAATAGTATTCAAAAGGCAACAAAGGATATGGAGTCCATAGAATCTATATCTACACTTGCGGGTTATAGTATCATGAGCGAAGTAGCCGGGGCATCTTATGGTATGGCTATGATTAATCTAAAATCTTGGGATGAACGCGACCAAAAATTAGATGCAGTCATCAGAGAATTAGAAGAAAGAACAAAGCATATTACCGATGCCAGTATTCAGTATTTCCCACCACCGACAGTACCAGGTTTTGGTAATGCCAGTGGTTTTGAAGTAAGGTTGTTAGATAAATCCGGTACAGATGATTTGCAGAAAACAGCGATGGTAACTAAGTCGTTTGTTGAAGCCATTGAACAATCCCCTGAAGTGACGAATGTCTTTACTGGTTTTGATCCCAACTTCCCTCAATACCTCATTCATGTGGACCAAGAGATGGCAGCAAAGAAAGGAGTTACCATAGATAAGGCATTATCTACACTACAGACCTTGTTGGGTAGCCTCTATACCTCCAACTTTATCCGATTTGGGCAGATGTATAAAGTGATGTTGCAAGCAGGCCCTGAATACAGAAGCAAGCCGGAAGATGTATTGAACCTTTACGTGAAGAATGATAAGGATGAAATGGTGCCTTTTTCTACGTTTATTAGAATGGAACGGGTGTATGGTCCGGAGCAACTTACACGATATAACATGTACACATCTGCCATGATCAACGGTGAAGCGGCCCCTAGTTATAGTAGCGGTGATGCCATAGCTGCCGTAGAAAAAATAGCTAAAGAAAAATTACCTAAAGGGTATGGTATCGAATGGTCGGGGATGACACGAGAGCAAATCCTATCGGGCAATCAAGCGATGTATATTTTTATCATCTGTCTGATATTTGTGTACCTCATATTAGCAGCACAATACGAAAGCTTCTTACTACCGTTACCGGTAATACTTTCCTTGCCTACCGGTATTTTCGGCTCATTTATGTTTTTAAAATTTGCCGGTTTAGAAAACAATATTTATGCACAAGTAGCCTTAGTAATGTTGATAGGATTGCTGGGGAAAAATGCCATCCTCATAATCGAAGTAGCCATACAAAGAAGTAAAGAAGGAGCTAGTGTGTTGCAGTCTGCTATTGAAGGGGCAACATCGAGACTTCGCCCAATTTTAATGACCTCTTTTGCCTTTATTGCCGGCTTGATACCGTTATGTATTGCAAGCGGTGCGGGTGCGATGGGGAATCGTTCTATTGGAACTGCGGCAGCTGGCGGAATGCTTACGGGTACCCTATTTGGTATCATACTAATCCCGGGGCTATATGTCTTGTTTGCTTCATTAGGAAAAAAGAAAAAGCAACAACCTATCAAACATTAA
>CALMXV010000016.1 GCA_937871155.1 uncultured Taibaiella sp.
AGTAATGGATGGAGCAAGAATCGGAAGTAATAGTATTATAGCAGCTGGTGCAGTAGTATTAGAAAACACCATCGTACCACCAGGCAGTATATATGCAGGTGTGCCGGCAGTAAAAGTGAAAGACGTATCTCAGGAATTAATAAAAGGCGAAATTGAAAGAATAGCCAATAATTATTTGAAATACAGCTCTTGGTTTAAATAAAAATTACTTTAAGATATTTTTTTAGAAACTATTGCAATAATAGAAATGACCTATTATATTTGCTCATTAAACAAAATTAAAACGACTTTATGAAAAAATTGATCCTCGCTGCTTTCGCTGTTGGTTCTTTTACTGCAGCAAAAGCTCAAAAAGCCGGCAGCTTGTTAGTTTATGGTGATTTAGGCGTTAGCAATCATGTAACAACTTTTGACGACGGCATCGTAGGAACACCTAATACCAAAAACAAGGATTTCGGTGTACATTTTATGCCTGGTGTTGGCTTCCAAATTAATAACCACCTAACAGTAGGTATGAACTTTGGAGTTTGGTACAATCAAAGTAAAACAGATCCTGCTACTATTGTTGAAAAACATAGAAGATTAGGCGTTGGTCCTTTCGTTCGTATAACTCAACCATTGAGCAGAACATTCTTCTTCTACAACCAATTAAACTTAACTTATTTAAACGGTAAACAAACTACAGACAACCCAACTCCAATTTTTGATCCGGTTGTTTCTACAAATGGCTTTATGGCTAACATCATGCCGGGTGTAGGTGTTAACATAAACGAAACTGTAGCATTAAATTTCTCTATTGGTGGTATCCAATACGGATTTGAAAGAGAAAGCAACAACGTAAATGCTCAAATCACTAAACATTCAGGTTTTGATTTGACATTTGGTCGTCAATTTAGTTTAGGTGTTTCTGCAAATTTTGGTGGAAAACGCGCTAAAGGATGTTGCGAACCAGGTTCTGACCTTCGTCGTCACCACGGTATGGAAGATGATGATGCAGACATCAAAGTAAAAAAGAAAAAAGTACAAGTGGAAGACGAAGAATAGTAGCTTCTCCAAAATAGAAAATGAGCTGTTTTAAAAACAGCTCATTTTTTTATGCATATATGAGTGTAGAAAAGGTTTTATCATTATTCTATAATTGGAACATCCAATAATAGTAAAAGCCGGATTCGATATACTATTCGAATACGGCTTTTTTTACTGTAGTTTTAAAAAAACTAAGCAGTAGCTTCATTAAGTACTGCATTCATATTTCTAACTGCATCTGCAGATTTATTGAATAATTCTTGTTCGTCAGCAGTCAACTTAAAGTCAATGATTTTTTCCCATCCATTTTTGCCAATTACCACCGGTACACCTAAACAAATATCAGATTGTCCATATTCACCATCCAAAGCTACACAACAAGGGAATACTTTCTTTTGATTTCTTACAATACTTTCTACTAAAGCAGCTCCTGCAGCACCTGGTGCATACCATGCAGAAGTACCAATTAATTTTGTAAGAGTGGCACCGCCCACCATTGTATCAGCAGCAATTTGTTTTAATTGATCAGCGTTCAATAAATTGCTTACTGGAGTACCATTCAATGTAGCGAGTCTAGTTAAAGGTATCATAGTAGTATCACCATGACCGCCGATTACTGTAGCTTGTAAATCGTTTGGAGAACAATCTAGGCTTTGTTGTAAATAACATTTGAAACGTGCGCTATCCAAAATCCCACCCATACCAATTACTCGGTTTTTAGGAAGCCCGGTAGATTTTAATGTTAAATAAGTCATTGTATCCATAGGGTTGGAAATTACAATGATGATAGTATTAGGAGAATGTTGCAAAAGATTTTTTGCCACTGTTTCTACGATTTTTGCATTAGTTCCAATCAACTCTTCTCTGGTCATACCTGGTTTTCTAGGAATGCCTGATGTGATGACACACACATCTGAATTAGCTGTTTTGCTATAGTCATTTGTGCTACCTACCACTCTTGTATTAAAACCTAATAAAGAAGCAGTTTGCATGATATCCAATGCTTTCCCTTCAGCGAAACCTTCTTTAATGTCTAATAAGACTAATTCTTCTACTAATTCTCTTCTTGCGATGTTGTCAGCACAAGTTGCACCTACTGCTCCTGCGCCTACTACGGTTACTTTCATTTTTATATTGTTTTGAATTTTTAAAAAATTGGTGCAAAGATACACAAACCATTTGTTAGATATTATTAAAAACTAAGTAACAATAACAACACTTAGGCTCTTATTTCATGATGCAAAACCAATGATTATTTGGAAGCAATCATGCTTATTTCTACTCGTACTCCCTTGGGCAGCCCAGCTACCTGAACCGTTTCTCTGGCAGGAAAATAATTAGAAAAATAACTTCCATATACTTCATTTACCGTTACAAATTGCCCCATATCCATTAAGAAAATGGTGGACTTGATTATATGATTAAAGTCCATCCCTGCTTCATTAAGTATCGCTTTTAGATTTTCCATTACTAGTTTAGTTTCAGTTGCAATATCATCTCCTTGATACAAAGTACCATCTTGTGGGTTCAAAGCTATTTGACCAGAAATAAATAGCATATTATTGACCATTACAGCTTGATTATATGGTCCAATAGGTGCAGGTGCATTGTTTGTATTGATTATTTTCTTTTCCATGGCGCAAAAGTAGTAAATAGTTATTCGACAAGAGGAGAAACGTACCTTTGCAACCTTATGAATTTTATTCTTCACCTAGATACATCGGGAAATAAATGTTATGTAGCCATTTCTAAAAATGGGAAGTTGCTGTCCGAAAGAATAAGTAATAATGAAAGAGAACATGCAGCGAGAATTAATAGCTTAATAGAAAATGCACTTAAAGAAGCCTCCCTGTTATTACAAAATTTAAATGCTATTGCAGTGATTGGTGGTCCTGGATCTTATACAGGACTAAGAATAGGATTAGCTACGGCGAAAGGTATTTGTTATGCATTGAATATTCCTCTAATAATGCATAATAAATTGGAGCTGCTTGTCCTTCATCAAATTGAAAACAGTAAGAAAAACTATACACGATATGCAGCGATTCTACCAGCAAGGGAAAACGAATACTTTGTTGCTGTTACTGATAAAAACTTAAAACCTATTCTAGCTCCACAACATATCATTGCTACAGATTGGAATGCTTGGGAATCGGACAGTATGTGTATCGTGGGAGATGGAGTACAAGAAGTAGATATTGATTATCCTATATGGCATTCAAAAGCTGCTCTTGATTTTAAGAACAATAATTTTGCAGATTTAGTACTTGCAACTCCTTTTTATTTAAAAGAAGTTCATACCACAACTAAAAAATAAGAATAATATATAATTGATAAACAAACCATTAAGATGTACTAAATTTTATTTAACATTTTTTTCAAAAGCGGTTTTGTTTCATATATATTATTGTGGTATGTTTGTGGCAGATTTAGAAAAAATTTTTAATAACTAATAGAAAAACAACAGTAAAATGGAAACAACAGTTTTAACCAATACGAACACGTTGGTAATTAGAAAAGATGAAGCAGCTAGCGAACAAATCAAATTAGATTATGTTGCAGTTAAGAGCGCAGCGATGACTTTAAGAGCAATCAATCATAAACTTCGTCAACAGATAATCAAGTTGTTAGAAGAAAACAAGCGTATGAACGTTACGGATATTTATGTAAAACTTCGTTTAGAGCAATCTGTAGCTTCTCAACATTTAGCTATTTTGCGCCGCGCAGATATCGTAGAAACAGTTCGCGAAGGAAAATTCATCCATTATGCATTAAATCATCAACGTATTGCTTCTGTAGCAAAGTTTGTAGTTGATTTAGTGAATTCTAACGAAAACTAAGATAAACCAATATTAAAATGGGGCTTGATTCTCTTATCAAGCCCCATTTTTTTTCGTATAAATCAATAGATATTATCCCCCCCAGCCTTCTCTATCAAGACTTCGGTATTGAATTGCTTCGGCAAGATGCTCGGGTTTTATTTCTTGAGAATTGGAAAGATCGGCAATCGTTCGAGAAACTTTTAAAATTCGGTCATAAGCCCTAGCAGATAGATTTAATTTATCCATTGCCGTTTTTAATAAATTGAGCCCTGTTGAGCTAATAACACAAATCTCTTTTAACAACTTGCTGCTCATTTGTGCATTGGCATATACTCCTTCATAATTTTTGAATCGCTCAGCCTGAAGTTCTCTTGCTTGTACTACTCTGTTTCTTACGATTTCGCTTGATTCTGTTGCTCGCTGTGACGAGAGCTCACTAAAAGGAACAGGAGTAACTTCTACATGCAAGTCGATACGGTCTAATAAAGGACCGGATATTTTATTCAGATAACGCTGTACCATTTGAGGTGAACAAGTACATTCTTTTTCTGGGTGATTAAAAAATCCGCAAGGACAAGGATTCATAGAGGCGATCAACATGAAACTTGCAGGGAAGTCAATGCTGATTTTAGCACGAGATACCGATACCTTTCTTTCTTCCATAGGTTGCCGCATGACCTCAAGTACCGTTCTTTTAAACTCAGGAAGCTCATCTAAAAAGAGGACTCCATTATGAGCAAGAGAAATTTCTCCTGGTTGAGGAATGCCACCGCCTCCTACTAATGCCACATCGCTAATGGTATGATGTGGGGATCGAAAAGGACGTGTAGAAACTAATGAACTATTGCCAAGTAGTTTTCCTGCTACAGAGTGAATCTTAGTAGTTTCAAGGGCTTCCTGAAGAGTTAATGGAGGGAGAATAGTAGAAAGACGTTTTGCTAGCATTGTTTTACCAGCACCTGGTGGGCCAATTAGTATCGCATTATGTCCGCCAGCAGCAGCTATTTCAAGAGCTCGTTTTACATTTTCTTGCCCTTTTACATCATTAAAATCTACATCAAAATGTCGTTGGGCTTCAAAGAACTCGTCACGTGTATTTACTTTTATAGGCTGTATGCTTTCTTTGTTTTTAAAAAGGTCGATGACATCATTTATATGCCCTACACCATATACATCAAGGTTATTAACCATAGCCCCTTCTCGAGCATTCTCTTTTGGTAAAATGAGTCCTTTAAATTTTTCAGTACGAGCTTGAATAGCGATGGGTAATGCACCTTTTATGGGTCTCAGTGAGCCATCTAGTGAAAGTTCGCCCATGATGACATATTCTTGTAACGGTTCAAAAGGAATTTGTCCGGTAGCTGCAAGAATACCGATAGCAATGGGCAAATCGTAAGCGGAACCTGCTTTTTTAATATCTGCAGGAGCCATATTGACGATAACTTTTGTTCTTGGTTTTTCTAGTCCATTATTTTTTAAGGTCGCAAGGATTCTATCAACACTTTCTTTTACAGCATTGTCCGGCAACCCAACAATAAAATAACCACTTCCTGCAGCCAAGTCTATTTCTAAAGTGATGGTGATAGCATCAACACCATATACCGCACTACCATATACTTTTACCAACATAGTATAAATGTATTTTCATCAATGATAAAGCCAAAGGTTAAAAATTCCGCGTTCTTTTAGGATAGTCAATTATAGATTATTTTGTATTGGAGTAGCCCTCCTTTTTTAAAACTTCAACAATTTTCTCTTTGCAGTTTCCTTGAATGATTATTTCACCATCTTTTACACTACCGCCGGTACCACATTTGTTTTTAAGAAGCTTTCCTAACTGTATTAAATCATTTTCTTGCCCTACAAAGCCGGTAATAATTGTAGCTACTTTACCTCCTCGATGTTTGGTCTCTACATGAACACGGAGTTTTTGTGAAACATTGGCTAAGGTTTCTATCGTTTCATTTTCGGGTTGCCATGTAAAATCAGGGTTGGTAGAATAAACTAATCCTCCTTGTGATTCATTTTTTCTTTTGG
>CALMXV010000017.1 GCA_937871155.1 uncultured Taibaiella sp.
GGGTTGCACAGGAAATTATTGAACTTTTTAGATTTTCTCGGACAACAATAATTTATAAATTAAACTTGTTATGTTCAACAATATAAAAAAACAAATAATGTTCAATCTAAAGTTTATCGGACAATGATGTTGAAAAAAAATACTGCTTCTATTTGAAAGCAGTATTTTTTTTAACGAGCTGTGGAATATTAAACAACTGAATGCTTTTCCTTTTTCAAAATTTTATTTACAGCCGTCAGCATAAAACCTAAAAACATGACAATGATACCCAGCCAAACTAGATTGATATAAGGGAAGATAAACGCCTTCAACACGACATAGTCATCTTTAGGATCCTTTTGTTTTATCATCAAGTCGATAGTACCATCCGCAGGATTCACTTTTACGAATTTGGCAAAGACATTAAAGCTTCTCAACGTATCTTCTTTAAAATTTTGGAACGCATCTTCTGTGATGCTATACACCGGCTTCAGCACACCGGCTTCCCCTTTTAGGTCATAGGCTTTCAAACGTGCCTTGACAGATAATGCACCTGAGTTTTCTTTTAAATTAGCATCTTCGAAATCTTCAAATACTAAATATCCGTTGGCTAAATATACCGTATCGCCTTTCTTCAATGTATGTTTTACGTACGAAGCCGTATCGGTTACTTTACTGGGGTCAATGGCAGAGGTGATATACGTAAATATATCTCTGGTGAGGTAATGCTTAGAAGATGGATTCGCCATCAACCCTTCTTGACCTTTAGGATTGATAAAGGCATTCGGATACAAGGTAAAACTTTCTACTATTTTTTGAGTAGCGGTATCATAGCGGTCGAAGTTTACTTTAAAGAACGTACGAGGGTCAGTGGCATGGCTAGAATCGCCTTTATAGGTTACCATATACTCACTCATGGCTACCGGTGTATTTAAAAACAAGATACTGTTCTCGCGGCTTTCAATAGCATTTTCTTGTTGCGTTTTTTTCCCGAAATCTAAGGTAACCCCTAATGTATTGAGTGAGATAACCTCTTTATTATAGGAGGAGATTAATATCCCCAACAGCAATAAGGCAAAACCCAAATGGGAAATTGCCGGACCCATTTTCTTAAGCTTTTTTTGAATACCAAAAGCATAATAGCTATTAGCAATGATGGCAAACATGGACGACAACAAGAGCAGGTTATATTGAAACCCTGAAATCTTTTGTGCCACTGCAATGGCGATAGTTGCGGCTACCGATATTCCTCCTATGATAGCGATACGTTTCCAAAAGGTCTTCATATCCGACTTCTTAAACTTCAAGTACAAACCCGCTGCGGATAGAATAGCAACAATAATGGCTACCCAAATTTGAATATTGTTATAATGTGTAACCGGGTCGGATGGTGGCGCAATATCTTTACCACTTATCCATTTTGCTAACGGCGACCACACAGGGATTGAAGTACTGATGGAAATTTGCAACGCAGATAAGAGTAAAACAAAAGACCCGATAAACATCCAAAACTCTCGTGTGCCGGTAGCTTCTTCGGTCTTCATTCTTGGTAAGGTTTTCCAACGTTTCACCATCCAGCCAATACTTAATATTAAAATGAACCCAATCACGATTATCAAATGCCAATACAATGATTTCCCTTCGCCCGTAAACGCATGTACGGATGTATCTCCCAATACTCCGGTGCGTGTCAAGAACGTAGAATACCAAACAAAAACATAGGTCAACGATAAAAAAATAAGAGTAACCGGCAAGGAGCGTTTGGTTGCCTTAAAAACAATGAGTGTATGCAATCCGGCTATTAAAGTCAACCAAGGTACCAACGAAGCATTCTCCACTGGGTCCCAAGCCCAATAACCACCAAAGGTCAGCGACTCATAAGCCCAAGCACCGCCCAACATAATTCCCAAGCCCAACATACCTCCTGATATAGATGCCCATATACGTGTTGGCTTAATCCATGTTTCGTAGTCATTTTTCCAAAGGGCAGCAATGGTATAGGCAAAAGGTATTAAAGTGGTGGCAAATCCTAAAAACAATATCGGAGGATGTATCACCATCCAATAGTTTTGCAACAACACATTCAGGCCATTGCCATCTTTTATCAAACTCAAGTAATTGGCTTGCGCAAATATGGGAGCATCCATTTTATCTCTCAACAGAAGAAACGGAGTACTGCCAATCTTAAACGCTTCAGTAAATTGAAAGCCCAACACCATGCTTGCCAAGGCTACTTGAACGATAGCAATGATAGCCATCACTCGGCTCTCCATCCCTTTGCTGGTGTACATCACAACGATCCCAAGTACTGCGTGCCAAAACGACCACAACAAAAAACTACCTTCTTGCCCCTCCCAAAAACAGGAGAGCAAATACTTCATTGGCAAGGCTCTTGACGAATGTTCCCATGCATATTGATACTCGAAAAGGTGGTTGGAAATAATAAAATATAAGGTAATAAAAATGCCTAGTATGGATGCTGCATGAAGGATAAACCCATTTCTACCTAAGAAAATCCATGCCTTGCTTTTACTGCCACCAGCTACTTCTGTACGTGTGGCCATAAAATAGCTCAGCGCACTAAATAGAGACATGACAAAAGAAAAAATCACAAAAAAATGACCCAGTTGCCCAGGTCGTAGGTTCTCGCCTATATATTGAATTTCGTTCATGGCTGTTGGTTGAATGGCTGGTCTAAAATCAGCTATCGTTTGTATGTTTAAAAATTCTAATCGTTAATAATCTTTTGTTTTTGGGTTGTCATCGTCTTTACTACTATAGTGCTTCAGTGGTGATGGCACCGTTCATCAGCATTGCTTGTGGCATCTTTGCTTATGATATTCGTTTAGATACCTACCGCTACTTGGTCTTTCTGATACTTGGACGGACACTTCATTTGAATTTTATTGCAACGAAATGTATTCCCATCCATATATCCCGTCATCACTATCTGCTCCGATTTTTCAATGTCTATGGGCTTAGCACCTGTAAAAACTACTTGATTCACATTCCCTGCTTTGTCTTTTACATAAAAACTAAAATGATTAGGATCTACTTTGGGGTCGTAAAGCATTTCTTTATCTTTTTCTAAATACCCAATTACATGATACTTCTTACCCGGCTCCGATGCTGCCGATTTAAAGGTTTCATAAGTACTAAAATCACCAAACATGCTAACGATAACCGTCAACGCCGCCGCAATCAATACCAATAAGACAATGTGAGATTTTTTCATAACCGAAAACTCCAATTTTCAATGCGCAAAGGTAAGGGGAAATATAGTGCGAAGCAGCAAGTTCTGTTGTTAGTCTATTCATAAAAAATGATGCCTCTATAACTTGTTTTCTAAAGTAAGAAATCATTTTTTAAAAAAGGCTTTTAAAGTGACGATATGAAACCCAAAAGGCAATATAAATCTGTAAACAAACAGTTGACTATGTACTTTCAACTTACTTTTCCTTGTGTTAATACAGCCTTCGGATAAGTATTGTAATTGCCTTCAACAGTTGAAAAACCCAAACACCCAACCCTTTCCTCACAACACTTCATACATAACATTGCTTTCGTTTAAGATGGCTTCCAGCAAGGCTTCCTTCTTTTTGACGGCTACACGCATTGGAGAGAATAGCCAATTAACTCTTGTTTTATACAACCGATCAGCCGGCGGCAAAAAAAGGAGTCGTTTGATAAAATGTAGTGGTAATGATTGTTTAAATACTTGTGAGCATTTTACTAGATAAACCACTGTTGTTATGTCACAAATGGTTAATAGTTCTCGCAAAGCTTCCGTATCCGTAAAGGAAGAAATACAAAGTACTGCACCTTTTGAAGGGTTGAAATACGCTTGAAGGGAAACCTCTTGATGCCAATGGCTATTGCTAATGATGCGTGCATTTTTATCGGCTATCGTCGCCTGTTCAGGAATCGTAAATTGCTGGTCGGGTACATAGCGCAGCTCCCATTCATTTTTAGCAAGGGTGTTATACACTGTCCAAACTGAGTTTTTATAATAGTTGAGCAGCTCTTTGGAAAATGAATTAGAAAGTTGAGACCGGTTTTCTGCTGCATAAAAGCTGGCATAAAAATAAACGTGTGAGGCAAACGGCTCGAATCGTTCTGGTACACGCACCACCAAGTCTCTATTCTTAGCATAAAGCTTCCACACGATACGGCGCACATCATCTCCGGCTTCAAAATCTTTATAATTCAGGTAATCCCCTTCTACTCGCTTCAGTTGTTCTATCCGCACATCGGTAGTAGTTGTTTGTTTGGGATATACGGTCATCTCCGGCGCTGCCTTCATAGTTGGAGGTTGATAGAACTGCCCCGATACCGGCTGGGCCGAAGCAAAGGATACAAGATGCAGCATATCCTGAAAATAGATAAACCCGCCTTTCAATTTATATTCTTTCGTATCATCAAGCTGCAAGAATGCGCTACCTATCTTTTCTTTTAGCCAAAAACGAGAGGTATCTTTTTTGTTAGAAAGTAATTTAAATACAGGTGAAAGCTGCCCATCATCATAGAGCAAGCGGCTTTTTATGAATCCTAAAAACGGACGAATAGCAGTTCCTAATTCAGCTTCTAACAATAGGGTTGTTGGCTGGTGGCTTGTATGTTGAAGGGTAAATTTCAATTGAAGTGGATTCCCCTTATGCTTTTTCACCCATAAAAAATATAACCAACAACCTAATGCACTCAATATGGAAAAGGTAATCATAGATAGTACAAAGACGGCAGCCAATTTAGCTAGTAAAAGTATGAGTGGTAGGTAAGGTAAGGGCTCTTCCAGCTTAGGATTGGGGCGTAGGTATAAAATTTTATAGAGAATATAGGACACGATAGCCACCCCTACAGTATGCCAGGTAAAAGGGAAATATTGTCCATAGTAGCGAATGCGTTTAATGTATTGTTTAACGGTCATAAACGAAAAGACTCCCCAAAGTACCACATTCTAAAAATCTCAATCGTTAAAAATCTTCGTTGAAAAATATTACCACAATATTTAAAATCGATACAACGCAAAAAGCAGTAGTACTACGGCAAAACGTCAACAAATAAATTCTAACTTTATACAAAATTTATCGTCATGAAACATATTCTCATTTTAAGCCTCCTCAGTTTATGTACCCTACAAGCTGTAGCACAGCGAGGTTATATCCGACGGTCTATTGAAAAAAACTATGAAAAAGAACAGGGAGAAGAAGGAGCTAAAAAAGGAAATGCTTGGATAGATGACCATCTGCTAAACGTAGATGTAGCCGATAGCTATACCTTTCCTACTTATGTAAAAATGCATATTACCAACTACAAAAATGGCAAGGTAAAAAACGAATCAGATTTACAATATTATTTCAATGCTCCAGGTACCATCGTTGGCTTTAAAGCTACTGACGACAATAAGAAAAAGAAAGACGAACAATTTATCATCTACGACTATATCAAGAATGCCATGATAATGCTCAATGAGAAAGATAAAACAGGTATGGCAATGAACTTAAATGCTTTTCGTAGTCAGGAATCTATTGATAGACGTAATGATCAAATCAAGAATGGCAAACAAGAAAAATCTTCAACTAAATGCAAGCTAACCGGCAAAACAAAATCCATCCGTGGCTACAGCTGTAGTGAGTATGTTTGTTATGATGCAGAAAATGATACACGCATTGAAGCTTGGGTAACCTCTAAAATTTCTTGGAGCTCTCAAAAGATGGATGCCCGCCATCCGCTATGGGCTTATTATAAGCACAACGGCTATTCGGGCATGATGCTTGAAGGGCATAATTATAAGGGAGATGAACTAACATCCGTAATAGAAGTGCTAGACATCAACCAAGCGGCCAACTATAAAGTGAATACTAAAGAATACGATTTCAACAATCGATAAGAAATATTCGTCTTAAACACGATTAAGGAGTAGCCACTTCTTTAAATTGGGCAATGATTTTCTCGCCTTGCAGGAGATAAAGTTGCCCATTTTTTATTTTATAGCTATCTATTTTAGGCATCAAACCATAAAAGCTATCTTCTGTAGCCATTTCATGACAAAGTCGTTCTGTGCTCGCCATCTGACCCAATTTCAATTTCATGCCAGTTACAGTATAGCTACCACTAAAACTATTGCAACTACCGTTCCCGTTACAAGCACCATCTTTTCCAAAATAGATAAAGGCTTTAGAAAGTGTGGTCGGAATGGGATTACCTTGTAATGATAGCAGCTCCCAACGTTTTCCTTGCAGTTCGTTATTCCCAACGGTGGCGGTAAGGTTACTTCCTTTTGAAGATTTTGAGCTACTACATGCAGTAAGATTCAATTGCATCAGAGCCATCAAGGAAATTATCAGTACAATTCTCATTTCAATAATTTTAGACTCAGCAAAAGTATAGAATAAGGATACTGCAAAATTTTTAGTGTGGCTATTTAATAAAAGATTATACAAATGCGAAGAAGTGTTAAACTAAGTTCAAATAACAAGTGCAACAGCGTTAACTTTGCTGACTACTTATGAACGCAAGCTTCCAATTGGTGCTCCAACTTCACCAGTGATTTCAAATTTCATTTGCCTAAAACTTGACAATGATTTGAAAGAGTTTTGCAACACAAACGGTTTATCATTTTCCCGTTACGCAGATGATTTAACTTTTTCAAATGATACACTCATTTCAAACGACACAGTTCTTGATATCATTAATCTGATTAAGAGAAATATTTTTCACATCAATGAGAAAAAACTTCGCTTGAAATCATCAAACAGAAAACAAACTGAAACTGGTTTGATAGTGAATGAAAAAGTAAATGTTGACAGAAAACTCTTGAAAATGATAAGGGCAATGCTACACGACATGACGACCAACGGCATTGACAAAGCAACGCAGCGGCACTTTAATATGAAAGGAGAAGTTGAAACCAAACACAGAGCAAAATTTATTAATCGCCTTGAAGGATATATCAACTTTATTGGACAAGTGAGAGGGAAAAATGACGAATTTTATTTCAAACAGAAAACTTCATTTTGACAGCTTATTTGAAAGTAAGAACGGACAATAGTATATTTTACCATAATTTTAAAAACCTTTGTAAAGGTTTAGTTGTATTTAGACTTGCGTTAGGTACTACACTAAGAAACACAAGATGACCTATTTAACCACTAAATACATTCACCATGAATACTAAAGAAGAAATAAAATGAATTTTAATTGTAAAGAAATATCATTGATTGACGATGAATTCAGTTGTACCGTGACATTATCAGAGTACGAAGAAAACAACAATTTCGATATCAACATGACAGTTGATGAGATAATGGACTCAATTGGACAATATATATTGCTTGAAAGGACATATGGCGAAGACGAATTTGACGAAGACTATTATTACTTTGAATCCAGTGAATTTGAAAAATCAGGAGATTTAGATGACTTTGAAATAATTCTGACAGAGAATCAATTTGTTCTAATAAAAGGAATTGAAAAAAATGAGATTCAAATTCATCCAAGCAATCAAATTTTTGACGACTTGAAAAATGCACTTTTGAAGATTACAAAGCAAAAAGGGAAACTGAAAATTCAATAGAAAATGAATAAAAAACTGATGTTAAGAAAGCAGAACTCTTGCTTGTGACATTGTGATGGCAAGAGTCGCAAAAACATCTTAGATTGAACATTTAAATAACAACAAAGTTCTTTCTTCAATTAAAGGTTACGTTAAAAATGCCACCTCGCCTATATGCGACCAGTTCCACCTACCTACCCCTTGGGCACTTCTGAAGAAGTAAACCGCACTTTCCAAAGCCCTCTTAATTGCCCCATTTGATAACCATGGGCTTTATCTTGAGGATAGGACGTTTGTATAGCATTCCATGTATCCATTGCTAGGTCTTTATCTTTTTCTCCATGACAAGATAGGCATGTAGGCATCGCGATTGTAATAGCCTTGTAGTAAGTAGTACCTTGTTCATTGTTGACCAACAAATGTTTTTTATGCTTACTAGTATCTTGCATTAAATGCTGCATAGCCTTCCAAGCTTGCATATCTTGTTCCTCTTGAATTGCATTTTTCGGCTTTCTATTCTTATCACTTATCCGTTGAAGGGATACTTGATACTGATGGGCAGCTTGTTCTGTAAGTAGAATAGCATTTAGATTACAATACCCTACGGCTGCTGCAATGCCCTTTTCTTTAATAGCATTCACCAGATTTTGTAACAAGAGTTTTTGTGCATTAGTAGCTACGCTATCCCCTAAAGAAAGATACTGTTCCTCAGTCATAGCCTGTGGTTTTTGTTGTTGGGTCTCTTGTCCACAACTATATAAAAGCATCAATAAGCCAACTACCATCCACAGGTTTTTCATAAGTATGATTTTTCTGGTTTGCCTAAAGATAGTTCAAGAAACAGAATCAAGTAACCCTTTCTTGTAAAGTAAACACC
>CALMXV010000018.1 GCA_937871155.1 uncultured Taibaiella sp.
CTGGTATTGGGGTTAAATGTATGATTGCTAATGATAGTAATTATTCAATTTCAGTTGGCGTATTTAGAGGGACAGTAGATTTTGATAAGAGTTCAAATGTATTTAATGTTACATCATCAGGTGCTAATAGCCTATTTATTCTGAAAGAAGACCTCTCTGGAAATTTTATTTGGGTTAAGGTATTAAATTGTACACCCATTGTTAAATATTTTGGCTTTGGAGGATTTGTGCAATTTGACTTAGATGAAGCAGAAAATATCTATTTGACTGGTTCATTTACAGATTCTGCAGATTTCGATCCTGGTCCGAATTTTTTTTATTTAGGAGCTCCACCGCCTCCCCAAGGAGGAAATTATAGAAATCAATACCTTTTAAAACTAGATAAAAATGGTGATTTTGTATGGGCAAAACAACTTGGAAACTATTTTGGAGGTGTCGATTTCAGAGGTATGAAAATTAAAAATTCAAGAATTTATCTTGCTGGAGTTTTTTCTGGGTCTTTGGACGTAGCTCCTGATTCAAGCATTGTAATGATGTCTTCCATAGGTCCAATAGGTGCGGGAATTATTGAAAGTATTGATACCTCAGGCAGTTTTATCTGGGCAAAACAAATAAATAATGATGCTGCTATTATGGGAATGGATATAGATAACTTTTGCAATATTCATATAATTGCTTCGTTTAATGACACAGTTGACTTTGATCCTAGTAGTAATATATTCAATCTTATTTCATCAAAGGGTGGGAGGGCAATTGCTGTAGTAAAATATGATAGTATTGGAAACTTAACTTGGGCAAAGCAAATTGGAATGGGTTTATCTGGGCATGATTTAGCCAATGACATTTCTGTTGATCGATGGGGTAATGTCTTCGTTACCGGCTGTTTTGGTGGTACAGTAGATTTTGACCCGGGCCTTGGAGTTTACAATCTAACTTCAAAAGCCTCTCGTAATACGTTTACTTTAAAGCTACACAGTAATGGAGATTTTGCTTGGGCACAACAACCGGGGGGTATTAATGTAGGCTTATCCGAAGGGCGTATGATAGCTACCGATACCTTTGGAAATGTATATGTCGTTTCTTCTCAGTACCCTACTCAAAAATATGACTCTTCCGGAAATTTGTTGTGGAAACTAACCTCATCTGGCTTTATCGCCTTAGATAAAGATAATGCCATCTACATATCAGGTGTGTATAGTAGCTTATTTAACGTTGACTTTGACCCCGGGCCAGGTGTATATAATATGTCGTCGGGAGGGGGTACTGCCGGCTTTATTCTTAAACTATGCCAAGAGCCGCTTGTACCCTTCACCTTGTCGGCAGATACGGTTTGTACCGGTGATTCCCTTTACCTGAGCATAGCTCCTATAGCCGGTGCCACTTACTACTATTGGCTCCGGAATGATACATTACGTGCCGGCTCTGTATCTAACAATTCACCAGGGCTATCCGGTGGCGGTTTTTACCATGCAGTAGCCTATGGAAATGATTGCCCCATTGCATCGCAAAAAATATTTGTACAAGAACTACCTAAAAAGCTACCAAGAATTTCCTTATCTGCCCCATCCCCGGTGCCCGCAGGGCAAACGGTAACGGTATCCGCTTTAATATTGGGTTACAGTGGCTCCTATAGTATCGATTGGTATAGCAATAATACGTATCTGGCAACTACCAATACCAACACTTACAACTTGGTAAAACAACCCGCCAATGAACTGCTACACGCTCGGCTACATCCTGTAACCAAATGTTATGATTCTGCCATTTCGCTACCGATATGGGTGACGACCACAGTAACGTCAGCCACTACGGTAAATGCTAATACTACTCCTTCTGTATATCCCAATCCATTTAGTCAAGAGCTTACCTTTAGTG
>CALMXV010000019.1 GCA_937871155.1 uncultured Taibaiella sp.
TCTACTATCTATTTGCAAGCTATCAACCTCCACCTGCTCGTTGCCGATGAGTTGCTTTACCGATACTTTAGATAATATGTCTTTTAATACTGCCATGTTGATTAGCTCAATATCAATGTGATTGCTTGTCCTTTAATAATTTTTGTTCCCGGGGCAATTGATTGCCCTTGTATGGTACCTCTGCCGATAAGTGTTACTTTTAATCCTTCTGTTTCCAACAAATAGATAGCGTCTTTCAAACTAAGCTTCTTAAGATCTGGAACTACTCCTGCATAAACCGGTTGTGGTTCTGATTGTAATTGCTTTGTAGAATCTACTTTAATAGCCGCCATACCAGATTGATTACTTAGCGATAAATAAGGCAAGCCAAGCGCTTGGGTCAATCTTGTATAAGCATCTCCTGTAGCTACGTGCATCGCTGCTATTCCTTTATTAAACTGAGAAAGACTATCTAAAGGACCATTCCACTTGCCCATACCATTAGCAAAAATTTTATCTGCTACCATTCTAAAAACAGGAGCTGCCAAGGTGCCACCATAATAAGCTGAAGCATGTTTTTGAGTACGGATTACTACACATATAGTGTATTTAGGAGCTTCTGATGGGAAATAGCCCACAAAAGAACCTTGATACACTTTAGCAGAATAAGGTATGCCCTTATCACTTACTTGAGAGGTACCAGTCTTACCGGATATTTGATAATAGGGTGAGGAGATTGCTCTTGCCGTTCCTGTTACAGCCACTTCTCTGGTACATGCTTGTAGTTGTTTAATAGCTTTATCGTCGGCTATTTTTTCATTTAATACGGTAGGCTTAAACACTTCCACCTCTTTACCATACTCTTTTATAGCACTGATTAAATAAGGCTTCATCATTTTTCCATTATTAGCAACTGCATTATAAAGCATACAAGTATGTAAGGGGGTTATCATCACACCATATCCGGTAGCCATCCATGGCAAGGTGGTTTGACGCCAATCTTTTTCTCCCGGCTCTATCATATAAGGTCGCATCTCACCGGAAATATCAATTCCTGTTTTGGCATTAAGATGTAAGTCTTTGAGGTGTGCAACAAATTTTTTAGGGTTATTAGCATAATGTTCATAAGCCAACGAACCCATAGCCACATTGGAAGATTGTGCAAAAGCTTTTTTAATAGGCATCACCCCCAATCCATGGTGAGAGTCATGCATGATTCTATCGGCAAATTTGCGTTGTCCACCATAACAGTTCACATTATCCTCAACATTGATTAAACCATCCTTTAATAAAGCGGTAAGCGTTGCTAACTTAAAGGTGGAACCCGGCTCAGCTCGAGTCAAAGCATAGTTATAATCTTCCCAATAGCTACCATCTTTTTGTAAGCCAAGATTCACCATAGCTCGGATTTTTCCGGTGGCTACTTCCATCACTATAACAGTTCCGTACTGACATTTATACTTCTTCAACACATCCATCATCGCATGTTCTGCTACACCCTGAATGCTGATATCAAGTGTGGTAACGATATCTTTACCATTCATAGGATCTATAGTAGAACCATCTACAGGCATCCAAACACCACCAGTAAGCTTACGCTCCATCCTACTTCCGTTGTCTCCTTTTAAAATAGAATCACAGGTATATTCTAAACCTACAGTTCTAGCATTTTCTCTGAAAAGCCCGATAGTACGGTAGGCGAGCATACCATAAGGGTTAATACGTTTTGTTTTAGACTCTACTATTAAACCACCTCTTCTTTGCCCTTTTTCAAATATGGGAAAGGAACGAACCGCTTGATAGTGATAGTAGGGCACATTCTTTTTAAGCAATTGGTATTTGCTTTTCTTTAGATAACCCGCTATAAGTTTCTGACGATATTCATTAGCAGTAGCATCTTGGAAAGTAGTAGATAATTCCTTAGACAATGCTGTAACATTAGAATAGAACAAAGCACTGTCTATGACAGAAAAATCGATTCGGAGGTCAAATTGAGGAATAGAAGAACATAACATCAACCCATCTTCGGTATAGATATTTCCTCTTTCGGCAGTAAGCAAGGTATTGCGCGTTAAAAGCTGTTGGGCTTTTGCTCTTAGCTCCTCACCATTGTATATCTGTATATAGGCCACTCTGCCAATGATAAGCAGGCCGAACACACAAATGGCGGTAAAAGCCAAATAAACACGAAATCGTATGTCTTGCTTAGTATTCACTTCTTACTTTTTTGTTGGGTGTTGTTTAGTTGTGTCAATAGTTACTTTATATGCTGGAAACATCATGGGTTTCATTCCAATTTTAGTGGCATTGCGGATAATCTCTGTTTCCATACCCGCATTCAACATTCTTGATTTTACATCCATGTACTTCCACCTTAATTCTTTCAAAATTTTATTTTGCTTGTTGAGCTCTCTTTGCACAGCTATCATTTCTTGATTGCTATAGATATAGGTTAATGCTAACACAAATAGCAGGGTCAAGAAGCCAATATTATTTACTATTCCATTATAAGAAAGCTTATCTACAAATGCCTTCCAATCACTACGCGTATTAGCAGCTGCAGCTGTTGATGACGGCGCTTCTTCTACAGTTGTTATGTTTTCTTGCTCTTGCATTTATTGTTTTACGGCTATTCTTAATCTCGCACTTCTCGAACGAGGGTTTTCTTTTTGTTCTTCAATACTAGGCTCAATAGGCTTGCTATTCACTGCTTTCATTGTCCATTTTGTTGTCACTCTGCCATACAGATCTTTTTGTTGTTCTTCCCAGCCTCCTTGTTTTATAAACTGTTTTACTAGTCGGTCTTCTAAGGAGTGGAACGTAATAATGCTTAATCTGCCTCCCGGTTTTAAACAAGGTTCTGCCTGCTTTAAAAACTCTTTCAACACGCCTAACTCATCATTAACTTCTATCCGCAAAGCCTGAAACACTTGTGCTAAATACTTGTTAGGCAGGCCTATGATAACGGGAGCAATCATTGCTTTGAAAGATTCGATGCTAACCAATCCACCACTGTTTCGATGCTGCACGATATGCTTTGCCAATTGTCTTGCATTTCTCACTTCTCCATTTGTTTCAAACAATTGATGTAGCGCCTGCTCATTATACTCCTTTAATACAATTGCGGCAGTCAATGTAGTTCGTTGATCCATTCTCATATCCAACGCTCCTTCAAACCGTGTAGAAAAGCCTCTTGTTGCTGTATCGAATTGAAAAGAACTTACTCCTAAATCAGCTAAGATGCCATCCACTTGAGGATATCGATGAAGTTTCAGAAATTGCTTTAAGTATTTGAAGTTTTCAGGTACAGCTATGAGCCGGTCATCCTCCGGTTTGTTGCGCCAAGCATCTTCATCTTGATCAAAAGCTATTAACTTTCCGTTATCACCCAGTCTTGTTAAGATCTCTTTACTGTGACCACCGCCACCAAAAGTGGCATCCACATATACTCCGTCCTTTTTAATTTCCAATCCATCCACCGCTTCTTTCAAAAGCACTGTTGTATGATAAAATACCGGTTGACTCATCCTTTAGTTATTAAATGGATTAAGAAAACCACCTCCCAAAACTTCAGCCGCTAAATCCGCAAAATTTTGAGCCTTGCTTTGCATATATTTGTAGTACGTGTCCCGATCCCAGATTTCTACTTTATTTCCTTGCGATGAAAAGACCATGTCTTTATCTATACTCGCATATTCTTTTTGGCTTTTTGTAAGAAGTAATCTCCCTGCACTATCTGCCTCTATAGGGGTAGCCCCATTTAAGAACAACCTCTTAAAATCTCTAACCTTTAGATTGAAATCATTAAGCTGTTCAATTTTTGCTTCAAGTTCTTTCCAGGTACTCATGGGATATAACGTCAAGCAATTTTCAAATCCACGATTTATAACAAAACTTTCCGGTGTGCCCTCAGGCAACTGCTTACGAAAGCCTGAAGGCAGGGAAAATCTGCCTTTGACATCGAGCGTTACTTCATATTCACCTAGAAAACTTAACATTAAAAATTGGCTATTGCTACATTTACTGAACAAAAATAACACTTTCTACCACTTTACCCCACTACACATATACCATTTCTTTATCCACAAAGAACCTTAATACTAAATAACTGTTTTTAAATGCTTTAGTTCGTTTTTCAACAAAAAAAAGTAGCCTTATC
>CALMXV010000020.1 GCA_937871155.1 uncultured Taibaiella sp.
AATACCGTATTACACCAAACACCTTTTACTGTTTCCGTAGATTTAAGAGGGCAAGGATGTACTACCGGTATTTCTGCACACGATAGGGCGAAGACCGTTCAAGCCTTGATAGACCCGGCTACACAGCCTGAAGACTTGGGCAGGCCAGGGCATATCTTTCCTTTACGAGCCAGAAATGAAGGTGTATTACGCAGAGCAGGGCATACAGAAGCTACGGTTGATTTAGCTAGGCTTGCAGGTTTTGAGCCAGCAGGGGTTTTGGTAGAAATCATGAATGATGATGGTACTATGGCTCGCTTACCTGAGCTTCAAGAAATAGCCAAGAAGTTTGATTTAAAAATCATTTCAATAAAAGACTTAATCGCGTACCGCTTAAAACAAGAGAGCCTAGTAGAAGAAGAAGTACGTGTACAAATGCCTACAAAATATGGCAATTTCGAGTTGATTGCCTTTAAACAAATCAGTACCGGGGAGCATCATCTTGCACTTAAAAAAGGAGATTGGACTATAGACGAGCCTGTATTAGTTCGCGTTCACAGTTCTTGCTTCACCGGAGATATCTTACACTCGCTTCGCTGCGACTGTGGAGAACAGCTTCACAATGCAATGGAAATGGTAGAAAAAGAAGGGAAAGGTCTTGTGCTATACATGAACCAAGAAGGAAGAGGAATTGGTTTGCTCAACAAATTACATGCTTATAAACTTCAAGAAGAGGGGAAAGATACCGTTGAAGCCAATCTTGCATTAGGGTTTAAAAATGATCAACGTGATTATGGTGTTGGCGCTCAAATCTTAAGACAGTTGGGCGTTTCAAAAATAAAATTGATGACCAACAACCCTCGTAAACGTGCTGGTCTCTTAGGTTATGGACTTGAGATTGTAGAGAATATAGCAATAGAAATGAAGCCCAATCCTCATAACGAATTTTACCTAAAAACTAAAAGGGACAAGTTGGGGCATGAAATCTTGAAAGGATAACTTATGAAGATACTTTTCCTTGCTAATCGTATCCCCTACCCTCCTTACAGAGGCGACAAACTCAAGATTTACAATCTAACCAAACGATTGTATCCACATCATGAATTGCATTTACTCACTTTTACAGAATCTGAGGAGGATAAAAATTATATAAAGCCACTAGAAGAGATTTTTACAAAAGTAGCCACCGTACATCTTCCTCGTTGGAAAGGTGCTTTTAATTGTCTTAAAGGTATAGGGAGTTCTATACCCTTTCAAGTGTTGTATTTCCAATCAGCAGCCATGAAAGCTAAGCTGGCCGATTTTTTACAAGAAAATTCTTATGATGCAATTCATGTGCAGCATTTGCGCATGTCCACTTATTTACAACATCAATCCCAATTACCACGCATCTTAGACCTCCCTGATGCCTTTTCGCTTTATTGGAAACGAAGACAACAAGTAGAGAAAAGCTTTTGGAAAAACACTTTTGAACGAATAGAACAAAAAAGACTAGAATCTTTTGAAGCCATCATCAAAGATTATCCAATGACGCTTGTTTGCTCACAAGAAGACTTAATGTATCTAGAACAGCTTCATAGTGCTAATAATCTAAGGCTGCTGCCAAACGGTGTTGACACTACTACCTTTCGTTATAGCCATCACGATTATTCGCATCAGCATACCTTGCTTTTCACAGGCAATATGGACTATGCACCCAATGTAGATGCAGTTACCTTTTTTGTTGATGAAATGTTGCCAAAGGTAAAAGCGCAATTTCCCAATATACAATTGGTAATTGCCGGTCAACGCCCAATTGAAAAAGTAAAGGCTTTGGCTTGTGAATACATTACCGTAACCGGCTTTGTGAAAGATTTGTCGGCTATGTATGCTGCTGCTAGTGTAGTTATTTCTCCTCTTCGTTTTGGAGCTGGTACGCAGAACAAGGTATTAGAAGCTATGGCAATGGGTGTACCAGTTGTATGTACAGAAGTGGGTTTTAAAGGGCTGGGTATTGCAGATGGAGATGGTGTTTTTTCCAGAAAAGATCCTCAAGCTTTTATTGACCAATTAGCTGCTTTGTTGAGTGACGAAAGCTTAAGAAAAACCACAGGAGAAAAAGGTAGAAAAGTCATTGAAGAAAAATTTGATTGGGATGTAATCACTCGAAAACTAGAAACTTATTTCAAGGAAGTTTGTGCTTTATAAGTTTGTCCCTCTTGTATCTGATGTATTTTCACTCTTAATCGTGTCTTTAGTTTCTGGATGTTTTACTTTTTCACGAATTCCAAAAAACTCTCTTAGATTATCAAAAGAGGTACGATAGGAAATTCCGATACCTCCTCGATACACGTTATCGTTCATCAAAATATCATAGCTGTTTGTTCGGAACATATTTAAAAGCAGCCTTCCATCTTCTGTGATTAAATATTGTGCTCTAAAGTTACCCGCAAGGTTCAAGTTGCCATTACTGTTGTTGTTAGATGCTGTTGGTCTTCCCCAATCATACGCACTTCCCACTTCCAACAACACTCTATTCTTAAAGAAATTCTTTTTTATTCCTACGGAAACTTCATTTCTACTAAGCCCTTGTGTGGCAGAGTTTTCAGCACTGTAGCTATAGTTGTTATATTTTAAATCAATCGCAAACGTTGGGTCATTGAGGATCTTACTCATTATGTTGGTCAACTGAGAAGACACGGTACTAGAGACCACATCTCCGAAATTGCTATTTACTGCAGCACTAGCACTAGTAGTCGTACTGCTTCCTCCAGAAAGTAAGCCCCCTGATGGGATAAAGGTGCCTATCAATAATAATGAGGCTACTTGATCAAACAAGGTAGAATAGTCTTGATTGATTTGAGCTACTTTATTTCCTACTAAAGTTCCTTCAAAACGTTTATCTAAATCTAATTTAAAATTTAAAATAGGTTGTTCCAGCTGACCAGTCATATTTAGTAACACATTCACATCTTGACGAGTACTGCTTTCCGTCCATTCAGTTGTACCTTTTATTGCATTTTTCTCCAAATCGTTTAAAACATCAGAAGGGCGTAACCTTGCTGTATAAATAGCATTAATATCTAGATTAGTATTGCTCAGTGGACCATTGAAAACAATTCTACTGCCTTGATTTATTTTAAAGTTTCTAACAAAGAATAGCTTTTTAAAATTGAAGGTGTATTTCCCTGTTTCAATTTCATAGCTACCGTACATTTTCATGTCTTCATTAGCTGGCAAACTCAGTGTAATATTACCATTACCTTTTGCATGTATCAAATCGCCTGAAACTGGGTCTATCACCATAGTGAGTTCTGCTAAGGGATTCATATCTCCACTAATCGTAAGTGAAAACTTATTCTTCTTTTTCGGCTTGACGACTTCTTCCTTTCCATATTGCTTAAAGCTAATATAGTTGTAGGTAGAGATATCCGTACTTGTCTGGATAGGTATATAAATATGAGAGGCAGCTGCCGGTGTAGCACGTATATTCATTCTGATATCTTCTATACTACCGGCTATAGTAAGTGCAGAAACATTAGCTATCAAATTTCCATAGAAGGGGGAGTTATCTTTCTCTGTCAAATTCAACACTTCAAACTTAGGAGAGGTTACTTGAATTCTATCAAATTGAATATTGCGCAATCGGTCATGACGTAAGCCACCGGTAAGTGTTGCATCATTTCCATACTCATCAAAGACAGATACCTTTCCAAAGTCAATGATCTTATTATTCACTTGAATGATTGCCGCAGGTATCCGATAATAAGTACCTATCACATCTATTTTAGTACCGGCATTATTTAGTGTGATAACTCCATCTACATCGGGACTAAAAGCAGTGCCACGTATGTTGATAGCTCCTTTTAGAGTGCCGCTCATTTTACTTAAGAAATCACTTACGAAAGGATGCACCCAATTAATATCGACATCTTGAAGTTTAATAGTACCATTAAGCACTTGGTTGTTGGTACTATCCATGGCAAAGATACCACTAGCAGTAAGGGAAGCTTGTCCTCTATAGATTCCTGTTAGTTGGTCTAAAGTGATGGTTTCTTTTTTGGTATCAAACTCACCAAATACTTTTACTGTGCCGATCGTGTCTCTACCGAATTTCACATCTTCAGCAGTTGTTTTGCTTTGTATTTTAAGTCCTCGATAAATATCTTTTAATACTACAGAGCCATTCAAACGACCTGCTGGTTCATACAAGGCTATATCAGCTAAGTTGCCTAACATCGTCAAGTCAAAATCTTTAATGGCCACATCAATGGCTTGTTGCGTGGTTTCGTTGAAACTATTTACTGTAATCAATTGTTTACCGGACTGCATCAATAAATCACGTACCATCAAATAATCTTTGGCAAATACCAATCGATTGCCTGATAAGATTTCCCAACGATATTTATTCAAGAAAAATTCAGAAGGAGCCAAACTAAGATAAAGAGAATCGCCACTTGCAAAAGCATGTCCTTCTATCTTTGCAGTTCCGTAGTCATCTTTGCTATCGGTAGATATTTTGAAACGCAAAGAGTCGTTGCCTAAAAAAGCATTTCCATTAAAAGCGGCGGTTACCAATCCATCGCCTAGTGCTAGTTTATTGGCATTCGCTTGCAAGTAAAGTTGGTTGAAATTACCCATTGCTTGTACCGTAGCGGTATCGAAATAAGCCCCCTTTACATAGCCATAAGGGATGTATGCTTGAAGGTTTAAATTTTGAGTATTGGTATTAAGCGACCCTGATAGACTTGCGTTATTAAAACCATAAAGCCCAGGCATGATAACTGAAAGTAGGCTATCGGTTTCTCTTGTTTGAACATTAAAGTTGATTACTTGATCCGGTGCATATCGTGTTGGTGCTGCTAAATAATTGGGTAAATAGCCGGAGATATAATACTGAAAAGAATAAGGCAAATTGGATAAGGAATAATTGCCTACTACCTTAGCACCTAAAATATTACTTTCAAGAGTTAACAGTTTTTTGCCATCTGTATAAGAGGAGTTTAGGTATAGGCTATCTACATCTAAACGATGTCCGTTTCTATTGATATTGACGTTATATAATTTTGCGAAGCCAATAAATTCATCAATATTATTCCCTTTAAAGTCGAGGTCAAAGTCGGTAGCCGCAGTAACGCTATCTTGTACAAGATGCAGCGCTTTTAAATTACTACTAAGTAAATTGGCTTTAGCAATTATTTGTAATTGGGGTTGACTAAAATCTGCTGCTCCATAAAAAGCTAATGCAAGATTAGGGTCGTTGATGAGTAGTTCTCCATTAAATTTCTTTTGTGCTAAGGTGCCTTCCGCTTGAATATCGGAATATTTATAGCCTAGATATTCCAAACTATTGATAACACCATTCAAATTCACTTTGGCATTTTGTGGGTCAAATGCTTTGCCTTCTACATTAACACTTAGGGCAACGGCACCAAAATCCGGGTATCTAAAAAGTTTTCCTACTTGTAATGATGATGAGGTAATCGTTCCGGAATAACTTGCTTGTGTAGGGTCCATGTTTGGAAGCGACAACTTCACATTAGAGGTGACGGAACCTAAGTCGGTATGCAAAACTCCATTAGCAGCAAAACGATCGATATATCCAACAAAATCTCCTTTATAGTCGATATGTCCTAAGGCATCAAAGTCTATAGTTCTAAAATTCTTTAGCTCAGGGAAGTATTTAAATGCGGATGTTTTGTTGACATAGACCAGTCCATTAGTGAAGTTGATAAAGGTGTTATTGACATCTGGTAATCCCGTCATTGAAAGATTTCCCGATAATTTTGTGTTGCCATCAGTCACTGCTAAATCTTTACCGGTAAGGCTATCAACTGTGCCTTGTATAAATCCGCTTGCTTGTACAATGGTAGGAAGGTTTTTTAAAGCAGGCGCAAAAAAAGCTATATCTCGATAATCAATCGTAGCATTTTTGAGATCGCCGGTCATTCGCACTTTATCAATATAATCTAGAAAATCTGGGAAACGATTGTAGTGCATCGCATAATATCGCTGTAGTTTACTTCTATTCGTTTCTAAATAAAGATGGTTGCAAATAGAGGCATTGGGAGACACGCTTACATCCGCCCTCAATGCTTTTACTTGTAAGCCACAACGCTCGAAGGCGGTCATGTTTTTCACCGAAGCCGTTAAGGTGTCTTCATGAATGGCTAAGTTTTCTACGGCGATATTGATACTTGAAACATCAATATGTTCAGGGTCAAACTCCTCCGGATGAGCTGAACTTTTTGAAGTATTCAATATGAAGCGGCTTCCCTTTAAAGATAAAC
>CALMXV010000021.1 GCA_937871155.1 uncultured Taibaiella sp.
TTTAATACATCAACTCTAAGTGATAAAACAACAGAATTAACATTGCCTGAAGTAACCATGCATTACTTCAGTAGTGCATCTGATGTGAGGTACCTTAAGGTTTATCATGCATTAGATGCAGGGTTAAGAAAACTCATCGTGGTAGGCTTGAACCCTAATGGTGAAATTATACAAGGACTCAGGATTGCAAGAATTATTCGACCTCTATGTCCTTTGAATTGTTATTGATTACTTTTTAAAATACCTTCTTAATTTGGCTGTATTATTTGAAAGTACAGCCATTTTTGTTGTTGGGATTCATTTCTAAGTACAATAAGGGAAGCCCAATAGGACTACTATCCATGAAGGGTGCCAACGCCGAAAAAGCTTAATAGCAGCAGCGTTGTTTGGACAATAATTTTTAAAATAGATGTATCATACCTCCTATATGGCTTCATGTTCAGGGCAATCAATTCTTAGTTCTATGGTGTTTATATTTTGTTGTAAGAGGTTGCAATAAAATTGTTGATTATTTTCTGAAGCTTGGTAATAATGACAGTTAAAGCACATGCGTTGAGTAGTGATAATGCCCGTATTGTTTAGGTGTTGAATGATATTAAAAAGAGATGAAAGCATTGTTGTTTTATCTTCTTCTGGGAGTGACTGAATCGGTCGATGTATTTCCTTGCTGAATAAGGCGGTTTTATCAGCAAGTTTTTTACCGGCTTGTGTAAGCTGTACATTATAGCTTCTTGTATCTTGGAGGTCTTGTTGCTTCGAGATTAGTTTTTTTTGAAGAAGAGTTTTTATGGTTTCGCTGATGGTAGCTTTAGTCATATTGAACTCATTCGCTAAATAGCTCACTTTACAAATAGGAGTAGGGTGGTATCTAATAAAAATAAGTACTTGTACTTGGATGGGTGTCAATTGATGATGCTTACTTTCTTCCCAAAGCAGTACTCGAAAAGCTTGAGCTATGCGCTCTAAAGAGGCAATAATCTTACTAGCTATTTCTTCGTTTTGATTGTTGGGATTGAAGTCGGATTGTATCATCAATTACAATTTTCCATTTCATAAATGTAGTATCCTTTTTTTAGGATTTCAGCTTCCCATTGCGGACGTACATTTTCTACATGGCAGAATTGACATTCACTAGCTGTGAGCACTAAGTCCCCAATTCCTTTTCCGGTTAGATATGCTTTGCCAAAAGTGTAAATCTGCTGGGCATCGATAATCGTCTTAGGGGCAATAATATCAAAATGCATTACGGTTCCGTCTTTTTTTGTTACATAGGTATCCCAAACTGCTACTTGCATAGTTGAATTGTTTTAAGTTTAAATGATGTTGATTTTTGTACTAGAACATAAAAATAAGCCCTGCAAGATGTTCTTATCCTGCAAGGCTTTCCCTTTTACCCCTTCACGTCTGTCATGGAAGCTCCAAAATTGATGTGTAACACGTTGCCATCCGGTGTTACTAATGCCGGTACGGATTTGACTCCTTTTGTTTCCGCTTCTGCAATACGATTTCGGTCTTGACCTAAGTGAACAATTTCTACCTTGTCTAGTCCTATTAAGTTTACAATATCATGTTCTGCACTAACGCATACGCTGCAGCCAGCATGATAAAACACTGATTTTGCCATTGGAAAATTTGTTTAAATGTTAAGCAATATTGCTAGCACAAATATAGTTAGGATAACTAACAAAACAAATTGATTTTAAAAATGACGCTATCATCTTTATGGGATAATAATTGCTTAAAAGATTTTAGTCTTTAATGATGTTTAATTCTCTTTTGATGGCATTGGTCAGTAAAGGGAGCTTAATCCAAATAGGAAGCAAGTGCATAAACAACCAGCTTAGTGGGTTGACAACTATTACTGAATCTCTTTTGAATATTTGTGTAATGCAAGTAGCAGCAACCTTGTCGGGGTCTAAGGAAGTGAGCCTGCCCCAAAGTCCTTGTTGTTTTATTCTTTTAGAAATTTCAGCATTGGTCAGCATGGGTCCTGGGTTGACAACGCTCACAAATACATTGGTGTCTTTGAGTTCTTGATAAAGCCCTCGTGTAAAAGAGTGAATGAATGCTTTAGATGCCGGATAGACAGTTTTGAAGCCAATAGGAGAAAAAGCAGCAAGGCTAGAGATGTTGAGGATGTAGGCTTTGGATTGTTTTTTAAGATTCGGCAATAGTTGATGTGTCATCAAGGTAGTAGCCATTACATTTAATTGAATGATACTTTCAATGTATGCTGCTGAAGCTTCATCGAATTTTTTGGTACCACCAATACCCGCATTATTTATCAAGATGCTTACTGGATACTTTTCGTTGATCCAGTTGGTAAGTTGAATGACGTTATTTATTTGAGTTAAATCAGTTTCATAGCAGATAACATCAATGTTGAATTTCCTTTTCAACTCGTTGCATAATTCTGAAAAACCCTGATGGGGAAGGCCTACTAAGATAAGATTCAGGTGTCTTTTTGCGAGTTCAAGAGCAAATGATTTGCCTAAACCTTGGCTAGCACCTGTTATGACTGCATACGTATTAATCATGTTGTTTTCTAACCTCAAAAATGATGAGATAGTATAAGTGTAGAAGAACTTTCAAATTTAAAGAAATTATTCATTTCATTGAAAAAGTGTAGATGATTAAATCGTGGAAGTTTGCTTGTGGATTTGTTTTTTTTAAGGAAGCAGTTATTACTTTTAAAAATTGGATACATTCAATCGTGTACATTTACAGTCATAAAAATTCAAAAAATTAAGCAATGCCTTCTTGTGATAAAATATTTGAACAAAACAAAAAATGGGTCGAGGAAAAAACACGTGATGATAAGGAGTTTTTTAGCAAACTAGCGAATACACAAGTCCCCGATTATTTATATATCGGTTGTTCTGATAGCCGTGTTCCTGCAAATGAAATCATGGGGTTGGATTCAGGAGAATTGTTTGTACATAGGAACATTGCCAACCTAGTAGTGAATATAGATTTGAATGTGATGTCAGTTATTGAATATGCAGTAAAGCATTTGGAGGTAAAACATATCATTGTTTGCGGTCACTACAATTGTGGAGGGGTGAAGGCTGCTATGTCGCCACAAGATGTAGGTATTTTAAATCCTTGGCTTAGAAATATCCGCGATGTGTACCGTTTACATGTACAAGAATTGGATGCTATTCAAGATGAAACAGCACGATACAATAGATTAGTCGAGTTGAATGTACAAGAGCAATGTGTCAATGTGATTAAAACTGCAGCGGTTCAAAAATCATACGATGAAAAAGGCTTTCCTCAAGTACATGGATGGGTTTTTGATTTACACAATGGATTATTGAAAGATTTAGAAATTGATTTTCCTAATATCCTTCGGAATATCCAACACATCTATAACATTACTGGGCACGAAATATAACTGATGTACTATCTACTATTGATTATTTTCTATCCAATTTCTTTACTACCCATGTGGCTACTTTATAGAGTGGCAGATGTAGCTTATTTAATCTTGTATTATTTGATGGGGTATAGAAAACAGATAGTTTATGATAATCTAAAACATGCTTTTCCTGATAAAACGGATACAGAATTAATACAAATTCAGAAAGCCAACTATAAGCATTTTTGTGACCAATGGATAGAGACATTGAAGCTTTTGTCTATCTCTAGAAATGAGTTAGACAGACGTGTAGTAGCTAATTGGGAAGTCTTTCGAATGTTAGGAGAAGAACAAAAGAACACTTATGCTTTATTGGGGCATACCTTTAATTGGGAGTGGGCCAATGTAGCATGTGCATGGAATGTGCCGCAGCTTTATGCGTGTATTTACTTGCCCCTTAGCAGTTCTCCATTTGATAAGATGATGTTGAAGATGCGTTCAAAATCCGGAGCATTGATGATCTCCATGAAAGCACTCAAAAAAGGTTTAGTACAATTAAGAGATACAACCTACATCTTAGCACAAGCAGCTGACCAAAATCCGTCGGTCACAGAAGTGGCAGAATGGTTACCTTTTATGAATAGAGAAGCACCATTCTTTAGAGGCACAGAGCAGATGGCAAGGCGCGC
>CALMXV010000022.1 GCA_937871155.1 uncultured Taibaiella sp.
TTGGGGTTCACTACTTTTTCAAATAAAGCTTCCGGGTAGGTTACTAATGCTTTCTTATGCGCCTGTTGGTTGCTAAATTTTGTTAGTGCTTCTGTGCGAAGCATGATATGGCTACTATTTAGCTCCTTAAAGCTTCCTGTTTTTTTATAACTATCGGGAAAAAAACAGATATCAAGTGCTTTGGTAAGATGTTCTAGGTCGTTATGAAAATAAGCAGCCTCTTCTTTATCATTTAAAATAAATAAGTGGTTAGCGGTTGATAGATGCCATAAAGCCGTTGCTATTATGCTGAAGGCACCACCGTAAAGGTTGGTAAATTGATAGTGTTGGTTGGGTTGGGACAATTCAAGGTCACCCGCAATTTTTTTTATGCGGTCATCTTCATAATACTGCTCAAGCAACACATTCAAATTCATCGAGAGGGGGCAAAGGTAAGTGATAGAATGAAATGCCTTGTAATTTTTGAAAGATATGTGATTACTTATTCAAAATCCAATTGGCCTGCTACACTCACATTTCCTTGCAATCCTCCAGTATGTATGCAGAGGATTTTTGCACTTTTAGGAAAGTAGTTTTGTCTTATAAGTTGTTGCAATCCCAACATCATTTTGCCGGTATAAACTATATCGAGAGGTATGCGGTTGTTGGCATAGAAGCGATTCATAAAGTCAATCAACTCAGGTTGGTATTTGCCAAATCCTCCAAGGTGAAACTCATCAAATAAAGTGAGGTTCAATGTTTTTAAATGAGGTGCTTCTTGAAGGTATTTCCCTTGTTTCATGGGGATAAATCCTACAACTATAAGCTCCTTTTTCAAGGCTTGTCTTATGCCGGCTATGGTGCTTCCACTGCCTACACTTACCGCAACATGGGTATAGTCTTCAGGTATGAAGGACGCAATTTCTTTGGTTCCCTTTATTCCCAATTCATTATTGCCACCTTCAGGCACAACAAAAGCTTTCGGATAGCGTTGAAGCAACGAAGCTACGCCTGCTGTAGTTTTTAATTGTGCATATTGTTCTTTTGATACAAATTGTAGCGGCATTCCCAATTCGATACATGATTGTAGAGTCGGTGTCAGCGCCTTATTCCCTTGCAGCCCTCTTACTATGGCGCTACTATATAGACCGAATGCCTTGGCAGCAGCAGCTGTAGCTATTAAATGATTGGAGTAAAAGCCACCATAAGTAATTAATGTGTTTGCTTTGTTTGATAAAGCTTTTTCGATATTGTATTTAAGCTTATACCATTTATTTCCGGATATCACTGGATGTATCTGGTCAAGGCGAAGCATACCCAATGATAAGGACGATGGAGTATCAAGAATTACCTTATCTATTGATGGTGTAAATGATAGAAAATGGTTGATAGAAGGTTCAATCATAAAACAGCCCTCTATTAGTTATATCCATATTCTCTTAAGTAGTTTTCATTATCACGCCACTTGGGCCGCACCTTCACAAAAAGTTCTAAGTGCACCTTTGCCTGTAAAAATTCTTCGATTTTTTCTCTTGAAGTAATTCCTAACTTCTTGATAAGGCTGCCGCCCTTACCTATAAGGATAATTTTTTGTGTTTCTCTACTGACGATTATTTCCGCTCGTATGACATTGAGTGTTGCCTTCTCTTCAAATGATTGAATGATGACTGCGGTATGATAAGGGATTTCTTCATGGTAGATATCAAATATCTGTTGACGTATTAATTCGCTTACAAAGAACCGCACCGGACGGTCGCTCATACTATCTTCCGGATAAAAAGCCGGACCATTCGGTAGGTGCTTTAAAATTGCTGGTAGAATTTTTTCAAGGTTGTTTTGTTTTTGTGCAGATACCGCAAACACCTCCCATTTAGGAAATTTCTCTTGTGCTTCTTTGATGAGCTGTTCCAGTTGTTTCTTGTCTTTTATCAAATCAATTTTGTTGAGAAGCAAAAGGGTAGGGACTTTCAGTTTCAACATTTGAGCTATTGATTCCATCTCTGTAATAGGCAAACTAATATCATGTACTAAGATGGCTACATCTGCATCTTCCAACGCGCTTTTTACATGGCGCATCATTTTCTCATGTAGTTTATATTTAGGTTCGATGATACCTGGAGTGTCCGAAAAAACTATTTGATAGTTTTCTTCTGTCAAAATTCCGAGAATACGATGACGCGTTGTCTGCACTTTAGGAGAAGTGATGACAAGGTTCTCACCCAACAAAGCATTGAGTAGCGTGGATTTTCCGGCATTGGGTGCTCCAAATATATTGACAAAGCCTGCTTGATGTTGTGGTTCCATGAGACAGTAAAAATGCAGAAGAAAATTGAGTTTTAAATAAAAAAGAAAAATTGTTTGTTTAGGAATAGATATCCCCTTACATTTGCAACCTCATCGCGAGGTAGAGCAGCGGTAGCTCGTTGGGCTCATAACCCAAAGGTCACAGGTTCGATCCCTGTCCTCGCTACCACCTAAATCCGTAAAAGCTGAATGGATAGCCTTTACGGATTTTTTTTGCTTATAAATAAATGGTATTGGAAGCTCATAAATTCCTTCTAATTCCAAAAATTCTCAACGAAATGAGGATTGCCCATATTAAAAAAGCCGACCGTTTAAAGCCGACTTAATCTAAAAAATCACTTGTTGGTATTACATTTTATCCGGTAATGAAATGCCTAGTAGTTTCATGCTATGTCTCAAAATACTTGCCGTCATGATGATGAGCATCAAGCGCAAATGTTTTTTCTCCTGGCTTTCTGCTTGTGAAATACTATGTTGGTCATAGAAAGAGTTAAACACTTGTGCCAACTGAAATGCATAATTACAAATAGCGCTTGGGTTCAGCTCTTTAGTTGCCTCTTCTAATACATTGCTATATTGCTCTAGCATCACCACCAGTTTTTTCTCTCCCGATAAGAAGGCATTCGTAAGTTGAAAGGTTTGAAAGCGAATATTCTTAGGCATTTTTTCATAACCTTCTTTCTTTAAAATAGAGCAAATACGTGCATGTGCATATTGGATAAAAGTGGCGGTGAAGCCATGCAAGTCGATACTTTCCTTAGGGTTGAAAATCATTTTCTTTTTTGGATCTACTCGTAGCAAATAGAATTTCAACGCGCCTAAGCCTATCATTTCATACAAGGCATTCAATTCTTCCTGTGAAAAGCCATCGGTCTTTCCGGCTTCTTCAGTTTGTGTTTTTGCTAAGGCTACCATTTCAGCTACCATATCATCTGCATCTACCACAGTGCCTTCACGGCTTTTCATCCTACCACTTGGTAGCTCCACCATACCATAAGATAAGTGATGAATACCGTTAGCACTGGGTTCATTTAGCTTTTGCATTATGAGTTTCAATACTTGCATATGATAGTTTTGCTCATCACCTATTACATAGATGCTTTGGTCTAGTTTGTATTCATCATATTTAAGTTTTGCAGTGCCTATATCTTGCGTGATATATACAGAAGTTCCATCACTACGCAATAATAGTTTTTGGTCAAGCCCTTCGTTAGATAAATCAATCCATATAGAACCATCTTCTTTTTGAAACAATACATGTTTTTGTAAGCCTTGTTCGATGATGGCTTTGCCTAATAAGTATGTTTGACTTTCATAATAAAACTTATCGAAGTCGATACCCATTCTTTTGTAGGTAACATTAAATCCTTTATACACCCATACATTCATCTGCTTCCATAAGTCGTAGGTAGCAGCATCACCAGCTTCCCATTTACGCAATAGATCTTGGGCAGCTTTCATTATGGGTGCTTCTTTTTCGGCTTGTGCTTCCTCCATCCCTTGACTGACAAGGGTTTTAACCTGTTCTTTATAAACCTCATTAAACTTCACATAGTAGTCGCCTACTAAGTGGTCGCCTTTGATTTGTGTGCTTTCAGGTGTAGCACCGTTGGCATAGTCCATCCAGGCAATCATAGATTTGCAAATATGGATACCGCGGTCGTTGATGAGGTTGGCTTTGATTACTTGGTTGCCGGTCGCCTTTAGTATTTCTGCCACTGCATATCCTAAAAATATATTTCTCAAATGACCAAAATGGAGCGGCTTGTTGGTGTTGGGCGATGAATATTCTACCATCACTCGTTTGTCCTTCTTAGGCTTTTCACCAAAATGAGGGTCGTTGAAATGATTCAATAAAAACGAAGCCCAGTAAGTGTCTTGAATGGTAAGGTTTAAGAACCCACTTACAATAGCAAATGAAGCAAATAGCTCATTATTATCAGCTACTAATTGCTCACCTAATTGCTTCCCAAGTTCATCCGGCTTTTGGCGTAGCAATTTTACCAAAGGAAACAAAACAACAGTATAGTCGCCAATAAATTCAGGTTTTGTTTGGTTGACAGCTATTAAATTTTCAGGTATAGCTATCTTTGGAAATAAACTTTTTAAAGCAGCTTCTGTGGCAGTCTTGATTTGGGCAGTGAGTGTCATATCGTCTAGGAGTTTAACCGCTAAATTAATGGATTGAGATGATTAGTGCTTAATAGTTTTACCCAGATTAATATAATTAGGATTTATTCGATAAGCTAGAAGCAACCCAATCTCAATTCAATAAACATAATGAACCAACTAAATGACGACAACAAATAGTATAGAAAACAAAGCAAACAATTTTTACATTATTAGCGTTAGTATCTTGACTTTTGCTTTACCATTACTTGGTTATTTAGCAGAATATCTCATAAACGGTTCTGTACTGTCTTTTGAATTATTCAGCAAATGGTTTATTTTTTCTGCTGTTGGACTTCGGTCGTTTTTAGCAGGAGTAAAGCAGGTTAAAAATCCTGAATTTACCGCCAAACAAATTTTTCATCTTGATAGTTCAGAAAGTTTTCCTATCCTACGAGAATTAGGATTTGCAAATATTTGTTTTGGGTTGGTTGCCATTGTTTCATTGTTTAAGCCAGATTGGAGAATTGTAAGTGCATTTGCAAGTGGGCTTTATTATGGCTTTGCAGGTATTCAACATGCACTAAAAAAAGCATCAGGTATAAATGAGAAATTTGCCTTGTGGACGGACTTAATCATTTCCTCATTTTTATTGGTTTACTTCATTAAAGCAATTTAAACAAAGCCCTACCCATGAATATTCTTATAGAAACCCAACGGCTCTTTTTAA
>CALMXV010000023.1 GCA_937871155.1 uncultured Taibaiella sp.
GGTACCGGCACCGGCTGCAGGAGCTTTCCAATAAAAATAAGTCTCAGAAATATTCCCATTGGTTAGCAAGGGAGCTTTTTGTTCAATAAACTCATAGTAGCCATAGACGGTACTTTTCAAATCATTACCTACTAAAATCAGCGTGCCATCATTAGGCGGATTGCCAACCGTAAATTGAAAGCCGAATACCGGAAAGTTGCCTCCAAGCCCATTGTTGCCACGTAAGGTTACTTTATAGGTTTTTCCTGGGATGTATTTCCCATTAGCGACAGTATTGTTTTGGTCATCGGTTAAGATGATGCTTGTGGCTATATTGGCACCTGTTGACCCTGGATGGCAGCTACTTCCACCACAAGTGGGAATACTACCATTGGCACCAGTACCATTGTAACCAAAGGCGATAGTGCCATTCTCATAACTACTAAATGTACTAATAGCTATGATAGCTGCTAAAGGAAGAAGGATATATTTTTTCATAGAGATAGACTTTGCTGATTCTAAAATGGAATGTTTACTTAGGTAAAAATACTGATTAAAGAAATGCTTAAACATATAACGCCGGATTTATCTTTGCAGTATATGGGTCAGAATAAATTAGAACGATTTGAAGCTATAGGACATTATGCCAACGTGCTGCAAAATCCTGAAAACATGAAGGGGCAATGGCATCAGTTTTTTAAAAATAATCATCCTATTACTTTGGAGTTGGCTTGTGGAAAGGGAGAATACAGTGTAGGCTTAGGCAGGCAACACACCAATAGAAATTTTATAGGGGTAGATGTAAAAGGCAATAGAATCTATATAGGTGCTAAGACAGCTTTAAAAGAAAACTTATCAAATGTGGCTTTTCTTAGAGCACAAATTCAACAAATCACTCAGTACTTCACCCCCCAAGAAGTACAAGAAATCTGGATTATTTTTCCAGACCCTTTTTTGCGGGACTCAAAAGCCAAAAACAGATTGACTCATGCTCGTTTCTTAAAAGTATATCAGCAAATATTAGTACCCAATGGCATTATCAATTTGAAAACAGATAGCAAAGAGCTTTATGATTTTACATTAGAAGTAATCGCAGAACAAGGATGTAAAATTCATCAACAACATGAAGATATCTATGCGAAAGGATTAGCCATAGATGCTTTGGCGATACAGACATTTTATGAAAAGATGCACTTATCAGAGGGACGTAAAATAAATTATATCAGTTTTTCACTTCCTGATACACCTATTCAACTACCAGAAAAAAAGAAAAAAAATGTCGAATGTGAAGAATGAAGATGATGACTTAAGTTATTCAACTAATAACGAAGGGTTGGTGGTATTTACGGCTGCTTACCTCTTGATGCGAGGTTATTGTTGTGGTAATGGATGTAAGAATTGTCCTTATGATTATAAGAACGTACCAGAGCCAAAACGAAGCCGACTGTTGCAAGAACGAAAAGAAACCTCTAATGACAGGAACAGCCAATAGCTACGATCATATCTATGAAGTAGTGCGACTAATACCCAAAGGTAGAGTTACTTCTTATGGCGCTATTGCCGAGGCTGTAGGGGCACGTTCCGGAGCACGATTGGTAGGATATGCCTTAGCACATAGTCATA
>CALMXV010000024.1 GCA_937871155.1 uncultured Taibaiella sp.
ACGAATAAAGTGCTGAAGCGTGATGATATCTTGCTAAACGTATGGGGTAAAGACGATTATTTTTTAGGTAGAAGTATGGACGTATTTATTACTAAAATCAGAAAATACATCAAAGACCAAACGAGTATTAAACTTCAAACCATTCATGGTATTGGGTTTAAGTTTATCATTCAAGAAGAAGACTAGACAATTAATGTAATGATTACTCAATACTATTGATTTTATATTCTTTTAAATAGTTAAAGGAAAATACATCCCATTCGATAAAACCCTATCAACAGCATAGCAAAATCCCCTTGTTAGCCATAGTTGTATGTTGATACTACTTTGCGTTTTAAATTTTATTAAACGACACAATCGTATCGTTTGGTTCTCTACTGTACTTAGCGCTATTTTTTTCTTGATGGGGCTGCCATTACAAGCACATCAAAATAATTATAGAACAATCGACTCTTTACTTTCTAGTGCAGAACACCAATATTACACAAGCTATTCTGATGCACTCACCACAATAGAAGCGGCTAATACCCTAGCTAAAAAACAGCATTATACTTATGGCATTTCAAAATGCTTAGCCCTTAAAAACCTAATTTCCGTAAACAGCAATCGTGACTTTAACCTTTCGAGTTTTAATCATCATTTAAACAACTTATCAAGTAATGATACTGTATCTAGGCAAGTATTGTATCTAGCGCCGCTCAATGCTGGTACGACTTAGGCTACTATGATACTGCTAAGTACTATATTGATACTGCCATTGCTTTATATCCTTCCAACAAAAATTCAACAAGTCATGCTTCTTGTTTATTAACCGCATCAAAAATCTATCTAAAGCTTACCAACAATACAAAAGCGTTAACCTTATATAAGAAAGCATTTTTTATAGCACAACAACTAAAATCAGATGAATTAAAAGCGCGTTGCAATACAGTATTTGGGCAGCTTTATTATAGTCAACAAGTGTATCCGCTAGCAATCTCTTGTTACCATCAAAGTTTTAAGACATTCAAAAAATTAAGTGACAAACTAGGAATGACTTCCTCTTTACTTCTTTTAGGCAATGTGTATTATATGATGATGAAAGATGATAGTGCTACTTATTGTTATACTACCTCATTAGCTATTGCCAGAGACTTAGGAGATAGTCTTTCAGTAGCTATCAACTTCTCTAATCTAAGTCGGATAGCATTAGAAAAAGGGCAGCCTACCCAAGCGATACATTATGTAGAACAAGCATTAGCCACAATCAAAAAAGGAAAATACCTTTATATAGAATCCGGCACTTACCAACAACTTGGCGACATCTATGGTGAAATGGGACAACTCACCCAAGCGATATCTTTTGTAGAAAAAGCCACGGCAGCAGCTAGGAAAACTGACAATAAGCTCATCTTGAAAAACTGCTACAAGTCCCTGTCCGAACTCTATAAAGCCAATAAAAACCCTACAAAAGCTTATGAATATTTATTACATGCCTATCGATTAAAAGACAGTACACAATTAGTACAGTTCAATCAACAGTTAGCTGCATTACAAGCACAACTTGAAACAGAAAAAAAAGAAGCCGCTATTAAATCTCTTCAACAAAACGAACAAATCAACCAATTACAATTACAACAACAACAGTCACGCATTCAAAAACAAACTGTGATGCTCTTCTTGTTGTTAACACTTTTACTGGCTATACTTATAATCATCTATTTTTATTACAACAACAGAAAGATTAAAGAAGCGCTTGAACGTAAAGAACTAAAGCGTAGTGTAGCTGAAGAAGAGCGACAACGAATAGCAAAAGACATCCATGATGAACTAGGTTCCGGACTATCAAAAATTCGATTTTTATCAGAGATGATTCTTCCTGAAACTGTTAAAGAAGCCAATCAAGCAGCTACTTTACACTCTATAGCAACTACCTCTGATCATCTGATAGAAAACATGAAAGACCTAGTATGGGCAATGAATCCGGAGAACAGTACCCTTGACAATTTGCTTGCAAGAATAAGAGAGTATAGCAGCGACTACTTAGAAGATTTGCCCATCAAATTTATACTTCAAATGCCTGATGATATTCCACACAAATCCATTTCTAAAGAGGTCACTCGAAATATATTGATGATACTTAAGGAAGCACTACAGAACATTGTGAAACATGCAAACGCTACTGAAGTACAGCTTTCAATCAAATTCCAGCCTCATTTCAACATGATGATAATTGATAATGGTATCGGCTTGCCTACAGCTGAAAATAAAGAAGGCAATGGGCTTCGAAATATGGAAAGCAGAAGTAAAAACTGTGGCGCCCTCATACGATTTCAGTCTCAACCAATGAAAGGTACAACCATTTATTTAGAGCATACCTCCCTACTACTATCGTAGTAGTAAAGATAATTCGTCGAATAGTATTTTTGTAACATGGCTATTCAAGTAGGTATCATAGAAGATGAAAAGCAAATAAGAGAGAGTCTTCAGTTATTGATAAATGGCAGTGAAGGTTTTTCTTGTGTGCATTCGTTTTCTAATGCAGAAGATGCGCTGGCAGCTCTTCCTGATTTGTCATTAGATGTAGTATTGACAGACATCAATCTCCCAGGCATGTCGGGCATAGAATGTATTGCTATGATTAAAGACAAATGTCCTGCTACCAATTTTCTGATTTGTACTTCTTTTGAAGATTCTGAAAATGTGTTCAAGGCTTTAAAAGCCGGTGCCACAGGGTATCTTACCAAGACGACACAGCCATCAAAGCTCCTTGACTCCATTACTGAAATCTATAACGGAGGGTCGCCTATGAATACGCACATAGCAAGGAAAATAGTGTTATCATTTAATGAAACAAATCACAATACAGAATTACAAAAGCTCTCTAAGAGAGAACAGGATATACTCGAATTCCTTTCAAAAGGACTTCGCTATAAAGAAATTGCTGATAAACTTTTCTTAAGTACCGAAACCGTTCGTACCCACATTCGCAACATCTATCAAAAGCTTCAAGTAAACTCCAGAACCGATGCTTTAAATAAAGTGTATAAGAAATAATTACTACTAAAGTGTTATTGATACAGCCCCTTTTCTGACGGAATTTTGTATCATAAAATTTAACGTTATGAAATCGAGATTTCAACTAATTCTCTCTACAAGTTTGATGCTCCTATTAGGCGCCAATACTGTAGTATATGCACAACCAAAAGAAACCAGTGAAGAGCTTTCAAAAGCAGCTAAGAAAGGCTTATTAGATAATGCCAACTTAGATGATAATGGCGACATCCGAGTTACCTACCAAATGAAAGTTGCGAAAAAAAGCGATGAAGTAAACTTTGAAGATTATGTATTCAGCAAAGACCTAAAATTTTTAGGTATTCAAAAAACAAAAGAGGATAAAGAAAAACATCCTACACAACAGGTGACCTCTATAAGCGCTTTTGTTGGCGGTTCAAATTCTTTTAATGTAATGAGCATGACCCTCAACTTATCCAAAGAAGTATGGGAGAAGGAGTGGAACTACGCAAAGCAAACTTATCAATGGGGAAGTCGCCTTTCAAAAGATCAAGTAAAACCCAAAAATAGTGATGGTAAGTATAGGG
>CALMXV010000025.1 GCA_937871155.1 uncultured Taibaiella sp.
ATAGCCCAAGAACAAGCGTACAACCCTTTCTTACAGGGGTAAGGACTCAACAGTTTTTTTTTGTGGAAAATTATTAATAAAATAACTGCTGAGGCTTGGTGGCAATCATCTTTGCTTGATAGGCTTTTTCAAACAGAACGAATACGGCATTAGCTCCCTCTTCTCCTAAATGAGTGGTGTAATCGTTTACATAAAGCTCAATATGTTGGCGCATCACAGACTCTTGCATCTCTTGTGCATTACAAGTAACAAAGGGGGAAAGTTGCGGATACTGACTCCAAGCGTAGGCAATGCTTTCTTGAAGAAGGCTATCTACCAAGGTTATTACTTCTTTAGGAAAGCTTCGTTTCATTACAATTCCTCCTAAGGGAATCGCTGCTTGTGTTTGCGACTCCCACCAATCACCTAAATCTATCAGTTGATGCAATCCCTTGGCTTGATAAGTGAACCTATTTTCATGAATGATAAGTCCGGCATCAAAAGCACCGGATAAAACGGCTGCTTCTATCTCATGAAAGACTAGTGCTGTCTTATTCTTTATAGTAGAAAACGCTAATGAAAACAATAAGTTTGCGGTTGTATGAATCCCAGGGATACAGATTTTTTTATCCTCCAACCATGCTGCTACTTCCTGTTCTGCTACTGCTTCTTTAGTGATTAATAGCGGGCCTACACCCTTACCTAAGGCACTTCCGCTATGCAAAAGTGCATAAGTATTCGTTTGATGAAGATAGCTATGATAACTGAGCTTAGTGATATCCAACCGACCTTCGCTAGCCCATAAATTAAGGGTTTCTACATCTTCCATCACGATATCAAAATTCAACCCTTTAGTATCGATTTTATGATTCACTAAAGCATCGAAGATAAAGGTATCGTTAGGGCAAGGACTAAAGCCTAATGTAAGTGTAGAGGACATTGAAAAATGATGAAGTCAAAAATTGTTATTCTCCAATACTATCTTCCGGTTGCCTTGCTTGGCTTAAGAAATTATCTACCATGCCTTGCATCATTGGGGGCAATTGTGATTGGATGTATTCTTTTATTACTTGTAATGATTTTTCAGCTTGCTCAGTGGAAAGCCCTACTTTTTCTACTAGTTGTGTGATGATGTCTTGCATAATTGTTTATTTTTTTTCGTTAAGGATTTGAATTAGGCAGCATGAAATAAATCCAGCTTTGCATGGTCTATCATTTGTTTGGCATACTCTTGAGTCAATACAAATACACTTTGTTTGATTTCTTGTGAGGGAATATCAAACATGGCATCCGTTAATATCATTTCGCAAATGGCTCTCAAACCACGCCCGCCTAACTTATATTGAATAGCTTTCTCAACCATATAATCCAGTGCTGCTTCTTCTACTTCCAATTTTATTCCTTCGAATTCAAATAGCTTTGTGTATTGCTTGATTAAGGCATTCTTAGGCTCAGTCAAGATCCTTTTTAATGCTTCTTTATCCAGAGGATTTAAGTAAGTTATAATTGGTAAGCGACCTAACAACTCAGGTATCAAACCAAAGGTTCTCAAGTCTTGTGAATTCACGTATTGTAAAAGATTAGCACGGTCTAATTCTTTACTACTCTTTATGGCATTGTAGCCTATAGCGGCTGTTTGTATTCGTCGAGAGATCATTTTGTCCACTCCTTCAAAAGCACCTCCACAGATAAATAAGATGTTTTGAGTATTCACTTTTATCATCTGTTGTTCAGGATGCTTTCGCCCTCCTTGAGGTGGTACAAGCACATCACTACCTTCTAATAATTTCAACATGGCTTGTTGTACCCCTTCACCGCTCACATCTCTAGTAATACTTGGATTATCTGATTTTCTACCAATCTTATCTATTTCATCAATGAAAATAATTCCTCTTTCGGCTGCTGCAACATCAAAATCACAAGCCTGTAATAAGCGTGACAAAATGCTTTCTACATCTTCCCCTACATAGCCTGCTTGAGTAAACACGGTAGCATCTACAATGGCAAAAGGAACTTGAAGTAAGCGAGCAATAGATTTCGCTAACAAGGTTTTTCCGGTACCCGTTTCCCCTACCATAATAATGTTTGATTTTTCAATCTCTACCTCATCCAAAGAGGGCATCAGCATACGCTTATAATGGTTGTAGATAGCTACAGATAGTACTTTCTTAGCAGCATCTTGCCCGATGACATATTGGTCTAAAAAAGCTTTTACTTCTTTAGGTTTATACAGCTTGTAATCCGTTCTTTTTGATTTTCCTTTTTTAGTCTTCTTTGTATCACTAATTGCTTCTTGCAATAAGATACTGGCATTTTCAATGCATCCATCACAAATATTTCCGTTCAATCCTGTAAATAGAATATTGACCTCCCTTTCCGGTCGGTCACAAAATGAACATTTTCTATCGATCGCTTTCGCCATGGTTTTTCAATTAAGGGGGCAAAAGTACAATGATTAAAGGGAACTGATAGTTAGATTTTTCATAAGCACCTTCTAGGCGATTACCCAACTTGGCTTATTTTTGAAAAAAATAATGATGCATCCTAAGCTGTCTGTTAATATCAATAAAATAGCCACGATTCGTAATAGTAGAGGTGGCAACAATCCTAATGTATTAAAAGCAGCTATCGACTGCCAGCGCTTTGGTGCTGATGGCATCACAGTACACCCTCGCCCGGATGAGCGACATATTCGCTACCAAGATGTAAGAGATATCAGCGCTATCATCACTACAGAATTCAATATCGAAGGCAATCCTCAAGAGGATAAGTTTGTGGACTTGGTATTGGAAGTAAAACCCCATCAAGTAACCTTAGTGCCTGATGCACTCGGTCAGCTAACCTCCAATCATGGTTGGGATACGGAAAAGCATCATGATTTTTTAGTAAAAATGGTAGCGATTTTTAAGCAAGCTTTCATACGTGTATCTCTATTTATAGACCCAGACCCTCGTATGGCAGCCGCCGCAGCTGCTACCGGTACAGACCGTATAGAACTCTATACAGAGGGTTATGCACAACAGTATTTAAAACATAAAGAACAAGCGATTCAACCCTATATAGCAGCAGCACAAGCCGCCAGTCAAAAGGGATTAGGCATCAACGCGGGTCATGACTTAGACCTTGACAACCTAAAATACTTTGCCTCACATCTTCCTGACTTAAAAGAAGTATCTATAGGTCATGCTTTAATTAGCGATGCACTTTACTTAGGATTAGAAAACACCATTCAGCTTTACAAGCGACAGTTGCATTTTTAATCATGAGATACGTACGAACAGTTGTACTTTCCGATATTGAAGGGCTTAAAACAGTTGTTGAATCTTGTGAACTCTTCCCCTCCGAACTATTAGATGAAATGATGGAGGAGTATTTTAGAAACGCACAGACACCTGACATTTGGTTTACTTGTATTGACCAAAATAAGCCCATTGCAATTGGATATTGCGTACCAGAAAAACTGACACAAGGAACTTATAATTTATTAGCAATAGGTGTAGCTCTTACTTTCCAAAGAATGGGAATTGCTACTGAAATGATGCAGTATTGGGAGCAGCTACTAAAACAAAAAAACGCTAGAATACTCATTGTAGAAACCTCAGGTGACCCTGCTCAAATGGCTGCAAGAAATTTTTATAAAAAAATTGGTTACATCCAAGAGGCGACTATTAAAGATTTTTGGAATGATGGTGAAGACAAAATAATCTTTTTAAAAAAGCTATAAAAAGAGTAGTTAGAACTTCTATGCCTTATCTAGCTGTGCTTTCAGACCTTCAGATGCTGGCATCAACGGGAGTCGCAACACATTTTCACAAAGACCTAATTTACTCAGTTCATATTTTACACCAGTAGGATTTCCTTCGGCAAATAAAAGACGTATTTGTTGTAATAATCTATAATGAAGGGTTTGAGCTGTATTAAAATTCCCAGCTAGCCCTTCATTAACCATAGTAGTAAAATCTGCTGTATAACAATTTGCTGCCACAGAAATCACGCCTTCCATCCCCAAAGCCAATTGAGGCACTACCAAATCGTCATCACCGGAAAGTACAGCAAAAT
>CALMXV010000026.1 GCA_937871155.1 uncultured Taibaiella sp.
TACCTGAGGAACCATTCACTAGAAGTTGTGGAATACGAGAAGGTAAAACCGTTGGTTCTTGGAGCGAGTCATCAAAGTTGAGTGTGAAATCAACGGTTTCTTTATCCAAGTCTTCCAACATGCTTTCTGCCAGCTTTTGAAGACGTGCTTCTGTATAACGCATCGCTGCCGGCCCATCACCATCCTGAGAGCCAAAGTTACCTTGGCCATCTACCATCATATAGCGCATACTCCAAGGCTGCGCCATACGCACCATCGCATCATATACGGAACTGTCGCCATGGGGGTGATATTTACCTAACACTTCACCCACTACACGTGCCGATTTTTTATAGGGCTTATTGAATGTCATCCCTAATTCATTCATCGCAAATAATATTCTACGATGAACCGGCTTAAGCCCGTCTCGAACATCCGGTAACGCCCTGCCTACGATTACTGACATAGAATAATCAATGTAAGCAGTCTTCATTTGCTCTTCGATATTTACCTGTATGATTCTGTGGGAATTATTTTCATCCGGTGAAAGATGGTCTTCAGTATGTTCCGCCATTATTTATCTTATTATAAAAAGTATGCAAAAGTACGGTTTAATACCCTTAATAGGAAGAAATGACGGTAATATTTAGGAATAGTTTTCCACTTGTTGTTGGTAGTTGTAAACTAATAACCTTCGGTTTTCTTAAAGGTTTAAAAATTAGAATCGCTTCCATTAAAAAAAGCTACAACCTTTTCGGAATGTAGCTTTTGAATAAAAAATAGTTTGTAGGTTGATTAATGAATGCCGTGCATTTTCTTTCCTAGCCAACGACTGATTAATAATAAAATCATTGCTGCTACACCACACATCACAATAAATACTAAAAAGAAATCAAATAAATTTTCAATTTGAAATCCTATGAAGGAAGTGGCAGTGGTGCCTTCACCATGTTCGCCGCCGCCGGGGATAAGTGCAGATAGTGTACCTGCAAATTTATTGGCTGCTGCATTTGCTAAAAACCAAGTACCCATCAATAACGAAGAGAAACGAGCTGGAGAGAGTTTTGATACCATAGAAAGTCCGATAGGAGATAAACACAACTCACCCATGGTATGAATGATGTATAGAGCAAACAGCCAGAACATAGATACTTTATCCATCGCACCTATACCATACACAGCAAAGGCAATGACTGCATAACCAAGTGAAACTAAAATCAAGCCTATCGCCATTTTCTTAGGTGAGGAGGGTTCCATATTACGTTTACCTAAGCCTAGCCACATAGAAGAAAATAAAGGAGCCAACAAGATAATAGCTAGCGGATTTACCGATTGGAAATAGCTGGCTGGCATTTCAATACCAAAAATATTTCTATTGGTTTGTCGCTCTGCAAAAAGGGTCAGGGAAGCACCGGCTTGCTCAAAAGCACCCCAGAAAAAGATAACGAAGAAGGCAAGGATGAAGATAACAATAATACGGTCTCTTTCTTCTTTTTGTAAGCTCTTATCAGTAAGAATAATCAAGGGCATCACCACCATAGCACCATAAATCAAATAGCCTATCACATCTTGATCGCTATTAAACATAGATTTGAAATTGAGCAAAAAGAAAATTATTCCAATTGCACCAGCAATGATACCATATTCTTTCACGCCCATTTTCTTTACGGGTAAACCAATAGGGTTGTTGTCTGCATCTACAAGTACTTTGTTTTTTTGCATCATAAACGTAATGAGACCAAACACCATTCCAATACCGGCAGCAAGAAAGCCCCATTTAAAATCTACTTTTTCAGCAAGCGTACCACAGATAAGTGGAGAGAAGAAAGCCCCAAGGTTGATACCCATATAGAATACGGTGAAAGCGGCATCTACACGTCTATCGCCTTTAGGGTATAATTGACCTACCATAGTAGAGATGTTTGGTTTGAAGAAACCATTGCCTACAATAAGTAAGGTCAAACCA
>CALMXV010000027.1 GCA_937871155.1 uncultured Taibaiella sp.
TAATCATACACTCTGTAGCATCTATCACCATCACATTTTCTCCATATACTGCATTGCCTAAATAATCTTTTTCAGAATTATCATATGCGCTTTCCCATGTACCTAAATCGCACCAACCAAAATAAGCTGGTATGACAAATACATTTTTGGCTTTCTCCATGATTCCATAGTCGATAGAAATATTGGTACACTGTGCATATAGCTCATTGATTACGGTTGTTTCTTTATCGGTATTATAAACATGCTTTGCTTGTTCAAATACTTCATCCACTTCCGGCAGGTATTTTTCAAAAGCATGTTTTATGGATTTTACATTCCAAATAAAGATGCCGGCATTCCATAAAAAATCACCACTTTTCAAAAAAGTTTGAGCTAATTCCATAGAGGGTTTTTCAGTAAATGTTTTCACTCTATGTACTTGATTGCTGTCATTTTCTACATCATATTGGATATAGCCATATCCGGTATCAGGCCTTGTAGGTTTAATACCTATTGTAAGCAGCACATCGTTTTTAGAGGCATATTCAAATGCTTCTAGGCAGGCTTGTTCAAAGTTGTGCTCATCCATAATAAGGTGATCCGCCGGCGACATCAAGATATTGGCATCCGGGTTTAATGCCATTATTTTCTGTGCTACATAAGCTGCACAAGGAGCTGTGTTTTTTCTGGAGGGCTCACTTATAATGTTATGGTCTGCTACTTCAGGTAATTGTTGCTTTATGGTATCTATATAAGCATGGTTGGTGATGAAGTAGATATTTTCTTGTGGGCAGATATTCTTAAACCGGTGATAAGTCCATTGAATTAATGACTTTCCGGTACCTAATAAATCTAAAAACTGCTTAGGGTGAGCAGTACGACTTTCCGGCCAAAAACGGCTACCAATACCGCCTGACATGATAGCTACATAGTTATTCTTATTCAACATGATTAATAAATTAGTGACGTGTTGGTTGCGAAAATATCAATTATAGTAATGATAAACCAAACTAATAAATACCCAGCCAATCTTAGGGCTCTGTAAATACAGATTTCAATAAAAAACAAAGGAAAAGAAAAAGAAGGGAGGCATATGGGGGTCGAACCCACGACCTTCGGAACCACAATCCGACGCTCTAACCAACTGAGCTAATGCCTCCGTCTGTTTAAAAAAGGACTGCAAAGATAATAGGTGAAGTTGAGAATCTCAAATTCATTTCAAATAGTTTTTTATGGCAGCAAAGGAATAGTAATAACCCGCTGTGATGAAAGGTAGCTTAGTTGGTACAGATAAACTTAAAGAATCATTTATTTAACAAAAAATACGTACACAGCCGCTTATATTTGCCTCCCATTGCTAAAAAGCAATAATCAACTAATAACGAGAACCATTTATGCAATACCGCATTTTAAACTTACTAGCATTTCTTATGCTTTGTTCTTTAGGAGTAACCGCACAAGATGACGCTACCACCAAAAAAACGATTATCCAAAAGCCCGCTCGTGATTTTGTGATGCTTCAACTTACCTATGATAGTTGGCTCAACAAACCAGATAGTATCAACCTTACAGGCTTTGGTCATGGAGCGAATGTGTATATCTGTTATGACTTCCCTATCAACAAATCGAACTTTAGCTTTGCTGCGGGTATTGGCATAGGCACCACTTCTCTTTATTTAAAAAACCAACAATTAATCAATACTGATACCGGTGCTGCGGCTGTGGTTCGCTTTATTCCTGAAACTAAAGACTATAAAACCTTTAAGTTTACCAGCACTTTCGTAGAAGCCCCTTTTGAACTTCGTTATTTTGGTAATAAAGACAATAGAAATGTAGGTTTCAAAGCAGCAATTGGTGTTCGGGTAGGAACTTTAATAGCCGCTAAAACCAAAGGAAAATATTCTATTGAAGGTTCTAAAATTGCTGAAAAAGAAAACACCAAACGTTTCTTCAATACCTGGCGCTATGCAGCTACTGTACGATTAGGCTGGGGCAACTTCACAGTTATCGGTGCTTATGATTTTGGTAGCCCTTTCAAAGAAGGTAAAGGACCGGATGTTACTCCTTACTCAGTGGGTATTTGCATTACCGGTTTATAAAATTTTTCAACTTTAGGTATCAGCTGTTTATCGTCTAGCTTTTTTATTTTTTTTAATTATCCAACTTGCGAGGAAGCACTGTTCTTAATTTAGATCGTTAAGAAACTACCTCAAGCCATATTCTAATCATACACTACTTTCAAAAACTCAGTTAGTACCTTTCGTTGTATAAATGTTTCAAAAGAATCTAAATATAGGGCTACCTATTGTTGCGTAGCTATTGGATTCAATATTTACCTACTTTATTACTCAGAAAACCGTTTTGTTCTAAGTATTAAATATCAATATTGGAACAGGTTTGCCTTTCCTTAAAACGCAATCAAAACAAGGCGTTCTTACCAACACATAATTTGATGCAAGATTCAGAGTACTAGCAATTTTCAACGAGCAACCGAAGCTATTTTTCAGACAAAATGGTTATTTTGTGGACTAAACAATTGATTTGGTACTTTAATAAAGACTAAACCAAAATAGAGTGCAAGACCTTATACGGAAATATCTCAAAGCATTTAAAAAGCTAAGAATAGACAGGGCTCATGGCATTGCTCCACACAAACCTATTTTGCTGATTTCTGTTTTGCAAACGTTCCAAAATGGAATTAACAACAACCAAAGAATTTACATCACTCCTGAGTTAGTAGCACTATTCAAATCAAATTGGAATTCTCTTGTTACTTCAAATCATGATTGTCGATTCGCTTTACCCTTCTATCATTTATGCAGCGACAAATTTTGGAAACTGATTCCAAAAGCCGGTTTTGAAAATATTCTCCAATTATCAGCATCAATGCGGAGTTTTGCCAACCTGAATACTGCTATTGATTGTGCAATTATAGCTGAAGAGCTATCTGAATTGATGAAAGAAAATAGGAGCAATGAAATTTTGATACAGTTTTTATTAGATGAATATTTTCCAAACAGCAAAGGCAATTTCAATAAGTCATCAAACGATCAACAGAATATGTTTGATGATATAGAAAAGAAAATTCTTAGAGAACCCTCTGAAGAATATCGTCAGGAAATCAAGAAATTACTTGAGCAAAAAAACGAAGAGGAAATATTCCTTCGTAGTAGTTTATTCAAGAGAGAGATTCCAAAAATTTACAACAATACTTGCTGCATTTCAGGTATGAGGATTGATGCAACAGTTAATGTATCGATGATTGATGCTTGCCATATTGTGCCCTTTAGTGTAAGCTATGATGATACAGTAACGAACGGAATTGCTTTGTGCCCCAATCTTCACAGAGCTTTTGATAGAGGTTTAATCACTATTGATGAAAATTTTAAGGTGGTTGTTTCAAAAAGTTTTAAAGAAGATGAAACGAGTTATAGTATACAGACTTTTGAAAGTAAAGCGATAAGGTTGCCTAATTTGAGAAGTTATTATCCTTTGAAGGTGAATTTTGAATGGCATAGAAGAAATATTTTTAAATGAACTCAATTGCGTATATTGATACGGAGGTAGATCCAAAGAGCCGAAGGATTCTTGACATCGGATGTGTCAAAGGTGATGGAAGTTTTTTTCACAAAACTTCTGTTCCAGAGTTCATTCAATTTTTGATTGGAACACAATTCATTTGCGGGCATAATATTTTCAATCACGACATCAAATATATTGGCAAAGCACTCAATGATGCAAGAGTAAACTGTGCTAACATCATTGACACTTTGTTTCTATCACCTTTGCTTTTCCCAACCAAACCGTATCATGCTTTACTGAAAGACGACAAACTTCAATCAGAGGAGATGAACAATCCTTTGAACGATTCAATCAAAGCGAAAGATTTATTAAATGACGAAATCGCTACTTTCAGGCAGGCAGACGAATCGCTCAAACAAATTTTTTATTTACTGCTAAACGACAAAAAAGAGTTTCAGTCTTTTTTCCGTTACATCGCATACAACAGCGCAACCGCAGACATTGAAAGGCTAATTCGCTTAAAATTCCAAAACGAAATTTGCGAACAAGTTGACTTAGCAACAATAATTTCAGAAAAACCGATTGAACTTGCTTATTGTTTATCGCTGATAAATTCTTTCGTTCAGAATAAGAAAATACATTCTATAACGCCACCTTGGGTTTTAAAAACTTATCCCGAAGTTGAACGGATAATGTTTCGTTTGAGGAACAAACCTTGTGTGAGCGGTTGTGAATATTGCAACAGCGTTTTAGACGCACACAAAGGACTGAAAAGATTTTTCGGTTTTGATACTTACAGAAGTTACGGAGGCGAACCATTGCAAGAAAAAGCAGTCAAAGCTGCTATAAACAATAAATCTATTCTTGCCGTTTTTCCAACAGGTGGTGGGAAATCCATCACGTTTCAAGTTCCGGCTTTGATGAGTGGAGAAACTTCAAGTGCTTTAACGATTGTGATTTCGCCTTTGCAATCGTTGATGAAAGACCAAGTTGACAATCTTGAGAAAATTGGAATTACAGACGCAGTTACCATAAACGGATTGCTTGACCCGATTGAAAGGGCAAAATCTTTTGAAAGAGTTGAAGACGGTTCGGCTTCCATTCTTTACATATCACCAGAATCGCTACGCTCAAAAACGATTGAAAAATTAGTTTTAGGAAGAAAAATTGCACGTTTTGTTATTGATGAGGCGCACTGTTTTTCTTCGTGGGGACAAGATTTCAGAGTTGATTATTTATACATCGGTGATTTCATCAATTCAATTCAGGAAAAGAAAAATCTTGAAGACAGCATTCCTGTTTCGTGTTTTACAGCAACAGCAAAACAAAAAGTAATTGAAGATATACGGGATTATTTCAGAGAAAAACTCTCGCTTAATCTTGAATTATTTACGTCAATTGCATCACGAACAAATCTTCAATACAAAGTATTTGAAAAAGCAGATGAAGAAGAAAAATACCAGGCAGCGAGAGATTTGATTGAAGAAAAAAAATGTCCGACTATCATTTATGTTTCACGGACACGAAAAGCATATACGCTTGCAGAACGATTGAAAGAAGATGGTTTTACCGCAAAACCTTATCACGGTAAAATGGATAAGCAAGAAAAATCTGAAAACCAAGATTC
>CALMXV010000028.1 GCA_937871155.1 uncultured Taibaiella sp.
GCTATCCATGCGATGCGTCTAGGGCATCCTATTTTTTACCGGACAACATTAATAAATAATCTATTGCATTGATGCACAACAAAAAATCCCGATTACAAATTCTGTAATCGGGATTTTAATAATTCTTTACTTGAAAAAATTATATGTTTTCAAAACAATTATTCTGCAGTTTCAGCAGCTGGAGCTTCTGGAGTTGCATCTTCTGAAGTTTCAGCAGCAGCTTCGGCAGCTAATGAAGCTAAAGAGGCAGCTTTAGCAGCTTGTTTTTCTTCTACTTTTTTCACACTTTCCGTTACAGCAGCTTGACGTTTTTCAGCTTTGTGTGCACGGTGTGCTTCTTGGCGTTTTACAACTACTTCTTCGTGTTCACCATTCCATTTTTCAAATTTTTCCAAAGCTGTATTCTCGTCAAATAAACCAAGAGTAACCCCTCTCATCAAGTGTTTTAAGAAAAGAACACCTTTGAACGAAAGGATACGACGACAGGTATTAGTAGGTTGTGCTCCATTTTGTAACCAATGAAGTGAACGTTCGCGGTTTAAACGAATTCCTGCAGGGTTGCTTAATGGGTTGTACGTTCCTAATTTTTCAATGAATTTACCGTCACGAGGGGAAGTGCTGTTAGCTACTACGATAAAGTAAAGAGGACGTTTTTTGGAGCCATGACGTTGAAGGCGGATTTTTACTGACATAATAATAGATATTATTTTGTTTAAAAATAAGATTTTCGGATGGCAAAAGTAGGGGACATTATTGAAAAAAACAATTATCTGTTGATTTTTTACAAAAATAAAAACTCAAATACGGCATTATTGCTATAAGAGTTTCAGTTGGGGGTAGAGCAGCATTCAATTAAGGGTTCTACTTATAAATTATCAAATTGATAATAGGAAGATGGCTTTATGACCAATTTGAAAAGAATAATGTACGTCTTAAAATGAAGTAAGTGGCAATTTTTAATAATAGCAGCCGAGAGGAGTTTACAATATCATCCCAATTCAAAACAAAATTTTAGAATTACTAAACGACTTAATAATAAATGGTTGTTTATTGAATTATAGGTCATAAATGCTACTTAAGAAATGAAGAATTGATAAAAAACTCGTTAGACTTAAATGAGTTTTAGAGCTAATTATTGTTAGACCAAGATAAGGAATGGATAAATTAACCACATTCGAAGTATTTTTTGCAAATGGCTATTCCTAATATTTCCTAATTTAGATGCCGATGCCAACGACTAATCGTATCAAAAAACAGCGCTCGGTTTATACTTTAAAAATCATTGACGAAAACTCAATGGAAGAGGTAGTATCTGTAGGCCTTACTCGAGGAAGGATTTATACGTTCCTAAGTACGCTATTTGTGGTAAGTGTTATCTTAACGGTACTAATATTGGTAGTGACACCATTAAAATACTATATACCCGGTTATGGCAGTAACAAAACACATTTACAAGCTATTTCTTTGAAAAAAGAAATTGATTCTTTGCAACGATTAGTCGCTTACCAACAAGATTATACCGATAATATCAAAGCTATCATCAATGGTAATTTTAAAGGAGTAAAAGATACAACTCGTTTAGACATGAAAAAGGTAAATACTGAAGATATGAACAGCATCTTACCTAATAGTAATGAAATAAAAAAGGACGCTACTGCTACGCTTAAAAAACAAGCCAAAGAACATGGCAAATAATAACAACCCTAATTCGATGATGCGCTATGCCGGTCTTGCTACACAATGGATGGTATTGCTATTAGTAGCCATTTGGGGCGGCATGAAACTCGATAAGTTGCTAGCTTGGAGTATCCCTATTTGTACCATACTATTTCCATTGGTTGCTATCATCTATTCCTTGTGGAAACTAATTCAAGACTTTAATCAACCTAAAAAATGAACAATAAATTCATCTTTACAATCTTATTTGTATTTGCTGTTTTAAGTGGAGCTTTCTATGGGATACAGCAGCAGTTCCCTGCATTTGACCTCAAAGCTTTATTAATTGGAAACCTTATGATGCTATTCCTTGCCATCTTGACTTATATTATTGTAAAGAAAAAAGTACATGAGCGCCCACAAGCCTTTGTAACCGGTGTGTATAGCGCCACCTTTTTAAAGCTAATGGTATGCTTAGTGGCTATAGTGGCTTACGCTATGATGAATAAAGCAACACTTCACAAGCCTACCCTATTTATGATGTTTGGTATTTACGTTGTTTATACTGCTTTTGAAACAGCAATGCTGATGCAACTGGCAAAAAAAGATCCTACTAATAAAAGTTAATGGGTAAAAAAGAAACGAACCTTTATCATCTAAGTCAGTTTTTACCTGAAGGCGCTTTTGATTTAGTGGCTCCTTATTTCTCCAAGCATATCATTCACCTCACACTAACCCGAGAACGCAAAACAATTCTTGGAGATTATAGAGCACCAAGTGGAAGGACACCTTATCATCGGATTACTGTCAATGGCAATTTGAATCCCTATAGCTTTTTAATCACGTTGCTGCATGAGTTGGCACATTTGCTTACATACAATCTTTATAAACATCAAGTAGCTCCACATGGTGTTGAATGGAAAGTACAATTTCAACAAATATTGCAGCCTTTTATCGGTCAACATTTTTTCCCAAAAGATGTAGAAACAGCGCTCCTAGCTTATATAAGAAACCCTGCTGCTAGCACTTGCAGTGATACCCATCTCTACAAAGCTTTGCATAAATATGACTCTAAAGAAGACCCTGCTGAAGTTATGATAGAAGAGCTGCCTCAAGGAGCAAAATTTATCACAAATGATGGTCGTTTATTTGAGAAACAACAATTGCGAAGAACACGTATTGCCTGCATAGAAATAACCACAAATAAAATTTATCTCTTCCCTAAAATCTACACGGTCAAAAGAATGGATTGATGAAGTTGAGCTATTCGTTGAGCCATTAAATCTATTAAAACCTTAGGTGATTAAAACCTTTAAGGGATGTTGAGTTTAGCAATCTCTAAATGAATTAATAAGTCGCACACAGTACTTTATTTGAACCCAAAAGGGAAAGGAACCTAAAGAGCTTAAGTTGGAAGGCTTCCTTTTGGAATATAAAGTAGGCATAATAAAAACAAAGAGGCTGAATCGTAATGATTCAACCTCTTTTGGAATGTTCAGAAGGTTTGCTAATTTATTTTTCTATAGCTGCATCTTCTGATTTTTTCTTTGCCATTACTTTCTTGGCAGCATATCCAATACCTGCAACAGCAAGAATTGATAACCCACCATCCAACGGCACATCACAGCCATCATCTACGTTGGGGTCGAAGCCTGGCCCGGCATAAGTGACCAATGGTAGAAGGAATGTTATGGCTATAAAAGCGGCTTTTACAATTATATTTTTCATATTGTTTGATTGATTAGTTTTTGAAAAGGGATTTTATTGTTTAACAAATTTTCTGGTGATGGTTTGGTTGCCGTATTTAATGTTGGCATAGTACAAACCACTTGGAATTTTATCTAACGAAATCGTAATGTTGCCTTCTTTTACTAGACCTAAATCTTGCGCATACATTTGTTGACCAGTGATGCTTACGATTTGCAAAGTTGTTTTTTCAGCTCTAACAGCTTTAAAGCTATAGTTGATTTCGTCTTTAGCAGGGTTAGGATACAAGCTTGTGTGGATATCTCCGTTTGCATCTTGTATTGAAGTAGTACCTGCTGTTGCGTTCAATTCGAAGCGATCACCTTTTGAATTAGGATCATTAGAAACTGTGAAGTTGTAAGTGGTATTTTGAGACAACAGGGTATTTGTATTTAAATACTTGTCGAACAAATAAACCGATCCACCATTAGAGATATTCAAATCTTCAACACTGATAGTGAATGCTTTTTCTTGATCAGTTTCTAAACCTAATTTGATAGTTTGTTGCGTGTATGGTCTTACATCCACTGCTAATTTTTTGTTGTCAGCAGCATAGGTATAGAAGTCGAGGTTAGGGTTGCTCATTTTTTCAGCATCAAGGGTAGCATCCGTTGTTGCAGCCGATTGATTGTTGAAGAATAACAATACACGATCCCAAGACTTAGTACCATTATCAGAAGTGATACGTAATTGCATTACATCACTACCGAAACCTGAAGTTGTTTTGAACAAGTTAGCAGGTGTACCAGTTGATTTGCTGCTTTCTGTAAAGGTTACATTGTTAGCACCTGTTGCACCAGCTCTTACTATGAAGGCACTGTAAGCAGGTAAGATGTAAGAGAAAGCAAATGGTTGTGAGATGTAAGCACCTGCAGTACCTTGGTTTGGATCCCATACTGAGAAGTTGTTGTTCAAACCAGAACCGATGGTGATAAGACTCATATCTACGTTTGAAGCATATGGGTTACCGATAAAGTTATAGCCCATGTTAGTGTTGGTAGAAGCATTGTAAGTAGTGTTACATTGATTCACCGGTCCATGCATCTTGATAGTTACAGGGCTTGGTGTATAGTTACAACAGCTTTGTAAACCTTCACCTTTAGCACCACGAACTAGGATACGAGCACCTTGCATTGGGTTCCAAGCATTCACTCCTTGGCCATTTGTGTTGGTAAATGGTATCCATCCAGTAGAGTCATTTAGTGCACTACCATTACCTGTAGCTGTATTGTACCAGAAAGCAGATGGATTGTTGGTGATGGTGTTGGTA
>CALMXV010000029.1 GCA_937871155.1 uncultured Taibaiella sp.
TACCAGATAGTAACGCCAAGGATGTAGCAGCAGCTGTTGAGTCAGCTATAGCGGCTTTCCCTTCTTGGAGCACCACTACTTTAGAGGAACGGTTTAAAGTATTAAATAGAATTGCTGAGCTAATAGACGAAAACCTTGAATCGTTAGCACTAGCCGAAACCAATGATAATGGTAAACCGCTTTGGCTTTCTAAGAAAGTAGATATTCCCCGCGCTTCCAGCAACTTCAGATTCTTTGCTACCGGCTTAATGCACACTTCCACCGAGAGCCACAGTATGGAAGATAGAGCTATCAACTATACGCTTTGTCAACCGATAGGTGTCGTAGGGTGTATTTCTCCTTGGAACCTACCCTTATATTTATTTACTTGGAAAATAGCTCCTGCATTGGCCGCCGGCAATTGTGTGATAGCTAAACCTAGTGAAGTAACTCCTATGACCGGATATTTACTAAGCGTCATTTGCAAAGAGGCAGGGTTGCCGGATGGGGTATTAAATATTGTTCATGGTAATGGACAGCATTGTGGTAGTGAAATTGTAAAGCATCCTGAAATAAAAGCAATTTCATTTACCGGAAGTACCAGAGCCGGAAAGGATATCGCTTCAATAGCTGTCCCCATGTTCAAAAAATTATCCCTAGAACTAGGAGGGAAAAATCCGAATATCATTTTTGCAGATTGTGATTGGGAAAAGATGATAAGAACAACAGTTCAAAGTTCATTTGCAAATCAAGGGCAAATTTGTCTTTGTGGAAGTAGGATATTGGTAGAAGCTTCAATCTATGAAAAATTTAAAACTGAATTTATTGCTCGAGCTGAAAAACTTACTGTTGGTGATCCTTTAGACACCAACACGAAGCAAGGGGCATTGGTTAGTAAAGTACATTTCGAAAAGGTAATGAGCTGTATTGAGTTGGCAAAGCAAGAAGGCGGAAAAGTCTTGTTAGGAGGTGAAGCTACTAAAGGCTCCGGACGATGTGAACAGGGCTATTTCGTAAAGCCTACAATCATAGAAGGGTTGGGAGCACAGTGTAAGACTAATATGGAAGAAATTTTTGGACCTGTAGTGACCCTTCAACCGTTTCATACGGAAGAAGAAGCACTCGAGCTCGCCAATACATCCGACTATGGATTAGCCGCTACAATCTGGACTCAAGATATAAGCAGGGCACATCGGATGGCTGCTAAAGTACATAGTGGTATTATCTGGGTCAATTGTTGGCTGCTTAGAGATTTAAGAACTCCATTTGGTGGTTTTAAAAACTCAGGCATCGGACGAGAAGGTGGCTGGGAAGCATTGAAGTTTTTTACTGACCCTAAGAATGTTTGCATAGAGTTATAAGCACCACAAATTTTTGAATAGAGAAATAGTATCTGCTTTCTTTTTCTGGAATAGGAATACCGGGTTTATGTTTAAAGGCCTTGTCAGAAAAGGGTTTTAAGATACTATGGAGTAAAACTCTTTTTAGGAAATGAAAATGAACGGCTGCCATTAACGAAGCATTGGTACAACAAACAGTCAAAAAATATATTTTTGCACCTTAATCAAACTATAACCGAGTGAATCAATATATGCTACCCAAAGGCTTTCTAGTAGCTGTAGGCGGTGCAGAAGATAAAGGCACAGATTTAGAAAAAGGTATTATTGAACGTAATCGCCTCAATTTTTTTGAACTAGGCATTCTAAGTAATATCATCAACCTGATTGATAAATCTCAAGAACCAATAGTAGAAGTAGTTACTACAGCTTCATCTATTCATGACGAAGTTTTTGATAACTATAAAAGTGCTTTTGAAAAGTTGGGTGTTAAAAACATCGGCCATTTCAGGATTCGTAATCGTGAAGATTCGGCAAATCCGGAATACTTAGAACGATTGAAAAAAGCCAATTGTATCATGTTTTCAGGAGGTAATCAGCTTCGCTTGTCTTCTATCTTCGGCGGCACGGAGTTTTTACAAATACTCAAAGAAAAATACATGAATGAGCCGTTGGTAATCGGAGGAACAAGCGCCGGTGCTATGGCTATGAGCAATACTATGATATATGAAGGCACTGCTTCGTTGGCTCATCTTAAAGGGGAAGTGAGAATGACTACCGGTATAGGACTTATTCAAAATGTCATTATTGATACCCATTTCGACAAGCGCGGAAGATTCAATAGACTGGCACAAGCAGTAGCTGCCAACCCCGGTACTATCGGTATTGGTTTGGGGGAAAATACGGGTGTGATTGTAAAAGATGGCTTTAACTTAACGACTATTGGACTTGGCTCAGTGATTGTAATTGATGGTAAAAACATTGATTACAACAATATTGCGGATATAGAATTTGGAGCTCCGATTTCTGTTGAAAATCTAATCGTACATATCATGTCTGCCGGAGATGTCTATAATATTCGTGAAAGAAATTATGCCGGAAAGGATTTAAAAGTTGATATAGAAGACTAAGAAATAATAACAGACTATTTTACGATGATCACATTAAATCTTACTGGAAAAACAGCGTTAATAGCCGGTAGCACACAAGGCATAGGATTAGCTACGGCACAAGCCTTGGCGAGCCTAGGGGCTACTTGTGTTTTATTAGCACGCAATGAATCAGCATTGCAAAATGCCATTACAACTTTAGATACGAATCATAAACAAACCCATCATTACCTGGTGGCAGATTTTAGTAATGCAAAACAAGTGCAGCAAGTAGTACAAGAGTTTGTAAGTAAAAATCCGATACATATCCTTGTCAACAATACGGGTGGCCCTCCGGCAGGTGCTATTGTTTCTGCTACTGCTGAGGCATTTCTTACAGCGTTTCAGCAACATTTAATTTGCAACCATCATTTAGCTACTGCCGTTTTACCATCCATGAAAGAAGCCGGTTACGGTCGTATCATCAACATTATTTCCACTTCAGTAAAAATCCCTTTGAAGAACCTTGGTGTTTCAAATACTATTCGAGGAGCGGTAGCGTCATGGGCTAAAACCATGGCAAATGAAGTCGCTAAGTTTGGAATAACCGTTAATAATGTATTGCCAGGAGCTACGGCTACAGCTCGTTTACAAAATATTTTAAACAATAAAACCCAACAAACCGGAGTAACCTTAGAAGCAGCAGAACAGGAAATGCTTCACGAAATACCTGCGGGTCGATTTGGTAATCCGGAAGAGATAGGAGCCGTTGTCGCATTTTTAGCCAGTCCTGCGGCAGCCTATGTAAATGGGGTTAGCCTACCGGTAGATGGAGGAAGAACCGGTAGCTTATAAGTAAAGGCAAAACTATTTTATCAATGCCTCATTAAAGAAAATGGGGCATTGTTTTTATAACCAATATCTAACAAAAAATAGCTATCAAAAAGCCGTTGGGACGATACAGAATTCAATTAAATTTGTGGGCATGACAAGACTACGGATACATACCGAAGGTTTGATAAAAAAATATGGTCGCCGTACGGTAGTAAACCATGTTTCATTTGAAGTGAATCAGGGAGAGATTGTGGGGTTGTTGGGGCCTAATGGTGCCGGTAAAACCACTTCATTCTATATGGTGGTAGGCATTGTAAAACCCGATGCCGGTGATGTGTTTCTTGATGGACAAAATATTACCAAACTTCCCATGTACAAAAGAGCACAAATGGGAATTGGCTACTTGCCACAAGAAGCTTCTGTTTTTCGTAAGCTTTCAGTAGAGGACAATATCAAAGCTGTACTTGAGATGACGAAGCTGACCAAAGCGGAACAAGAAAAAAAGTTAGAAAGTTTATTGGAGGAATTTAGATTGACGCATGTGCGTAAAAGCCCGGGTGATGTGTTGAGTGGAGGAGAGAGAAGAAGGACGGAAATAGCACGAGCCTTAGCCGTAGATCCCAAGTTTATATTACTTGATGAGCCTTTTGCCGGTATCGACCCTATAGCAGTTGAGGATATTCAAACTATTGTTGCCAAACTGAAATTTAAAAATATTGGCATTTTGATTACGGATCATAATGTCAATGAAACCTTATCCATTACAGATAGAGCCTACTTGTTATTTGAGGGAAAGATATTACGTTCCGGCACTGCAGAAGATTTAGCTAATGACGAACAAGTGAGAAAAGTGTATCTTGGTCAGCATTTTGAATTGAAGCGGAAGACCTATAATATAGAGGAGTAATAATTAACTTGAACAAATAAGCTTTTATAATTTAATCAATGGGCATCATTAATCCCACCTTGCGAAGCATCATGAAGTTGCGCCAAAGCGCTATAGACAACTTCGTGTTGAACCCAATTGATACCCAACAAAAGGTATTTAATGACCTAATAGGAAGTGCACAATTTACCGAGTTTGGAAAGAAATATGGGTTTGAAAAAATTAACACTATAGCGGATTTTAAAAGAAACGTTCCAATAAATAATTACGATACTCTAAAGCCCTATATCCAACGAATTTTAGAAGGTGAACAAAATATCCTTTGGCCTTCTCCTATCAACTGGTTTGCTAAGAGTAGCGGTACTACCTCAGACAAAAGCAAGTTTATACCTATCAGCAAGGAAACCTTAGATGACAACCATTTTAAAGCTGGGAAGGATGTTCATGCCTTGTATCTAGCACAGTTTCCTGATGCCAATATTTTTAATGGAAAGTGTTTAGTAATTGGAGGAAGCGCTCAAGTAAACCAACTCAATGCCGACTCTTTTTATGGAGATTTATCGGCAGTCATGATACAGAATATGCCGTTTACCGGTCAGATTTTGCAAACCCCCTCTCCGGAGATTACGTTAATGGATGAATGGGAGGCAAAGATTGAGAAAATTGCCAGTACAACAGTGCATGATAATGTAACCTATATAGCGGGTGTACCTACTTGGATTATTGTATTAATCAAAAGACTTTTTGAACTAAACAATACACAAAACCTACATGATATATGGCCGGGACTAGAGCTCTATATTCATGGTGGAGTTAATTTCAAGCCTTACCGCAAACAATTTGAAAGCTTTTTTCCGAATGGCGGTATCAATTTTTTAGAAACCTATAATGCTTCTGAAGGATTTTTTGCAGCACAAGATGAACAAGATTCTGAAGGGCTTTTGCTTTTCCTCAATCATGGAATTTACTTCGAGTTTTTACCAGTAGAAGAATATGGAAAGGAACACCCTCAAACACTTTCACTTAAAGAGGTGGAACTTGGAAAACAGTATGCTATTGTTATTAGCACCAATAGTGGTTTGTGGCGATATATCGTAGGCGATACGGTGCAGTTCACCTCGCTTTCTCCCTATAGAATCAAAGTAACAGGGCGGCTCAAGCATTTTATCAACGCCTTTGGTGAAGAACTTATCATTGATAACGCCGACTATGCCATTACCAAAGCTTGTGAAGCAACAGGAGCCATAGTGACTGACTATACCGCAGCCCCTATTTATATGAGCGATAGTAGCAATGGAGCTCATGAATGGCTGATTGAATTTGCAAAACCTCCACATTCATTAGAGGCGTTTACCATTGCTTTAGACAATGCTTTGAAACAAGTAAATTCAGATTATGAGGCTAAACGAACAAAAGATATAGCGTTAAGAATGCCGGTGATTCATAGTATATCTATCGGCTGTTTTCAAAGTTGGTTAAGAAGCAAAGGGAAATTAGGTGGTCAGCATAAAGTACCAAGATTGAGTAACGAACGTACCTACCTTGAAGAGATTCTAAAATTCTCTACACAATAATTTTATTTCAATGCTTGGTATAGATAAGCTATTGCTCTAGCATCTTGTTAATATAGTTTTCCTGAAAAATTAACTGCAAGTAGTAGATTTGTTATCGGTATGATGCAATCATTTCAATTTCCTTCCGGAAAAGTTCAGTATTGGTTTCAGTCAAGTATTCAGCAATTTCCTGAGATAATATCAAACGCTCCATGTGTATTGCTAACCGATAGTCATCTATACGAATTATACCCTTCATTTTTTTCTTCTTATCCTACTATTGTTATTGCCGCCGGTGAGTCCACCAAATCAATGGAAACCTTGTCTGTTATCATGCAACAATTGATAAATTTTGAAGTTGATAAGACTTATTACTTTATTGGAGTAGGAGGGGGAGTGGTAACAGATATAGCAGGCTTAGTGGCATCCACCTATATGCGTGGCATTCGATTGGGACTAATGCCAACAAGTCTTTTAGCCATGGTAGATGCAGCCATTGGTGGTAAGAATGGTGTTAATGTAGATGTCTATAAAAATATGGTGGGCACTATTCGTCAACCGGAATTTATTCTTTTTGACCATCAATTTCTAAACACCTTACCCGATGAAGAATGGAGTAACGGCTTTGCCGAAATCATCAAGTATGCTTGTCTTTTTGATGAAGTGATGTTGATGACTCTAGATAAAAATGACATCAATTATTATAAACAACAGGAGGCAGATTTGCAGCAGTTGATTCAACAATGTGTGCTGCTGAAAAATAAAGTAGTCCTGGAAGATGAAAGAGAACAACAACAAAGAAAATTGTTGAACTTTGGACATACTGTTGGTCATGCTATAGAGAATAATTACTCCTTATCACATGGTAAAGCGGTAGCAATAGGAATGGTGGTCGCTAGTAAACTTTCGGTGATGCTGGAACAGCTACCTTCAACTTTTATCCATACACTTGAAAAAATTTTACAACAATATCAGCTGCCGATAACTTATGCATTTGACCCGGAGGTAATTTCAAGAACACTTAAGATGGATAAAAAACGCCAACAAGAAACAATAGATTTTATCTTGCTGAAAGCAATAGGTAAAGCAAGGATTAGAAAAGTAAGCATCGAACTACTGACACAAAACTTAATCACTATAGCCTCAACAGAAAAATCATAAGCTGCTATGAACTCATTGGGTACCTTTTTTAAGATTCAGATTTTTGGAGAGTCGCACGGACCAGCAGTAGGCGTGGTGATTGATGGATGTATAGCCGGCATCGCTATCTGCGAAGAAGATTTTAATTTTGATTTAGAACGAAGAAAGCCAAATCAAGTAGGAACCACACCTAGAAAAGAAGAGGATCAACCCAACATTCTCTCAGGTATTTTTCAAGGAAAAACTACTGGAGCTCCATTGACTATTATTTTCGCAAATAACAATATTCGCTCTGCTGATTACGAAAAACAACAAGATACACCTCGACCAGGGCATGCAGATTTTGTTTTACAACAAAAATATAAGGGCTTCAATGACTATAGAGGTGGCGGACATAGTAGTGGTAGGTTGACAGTAGCTTTAGTAGCAGGAGGAGTAGTCGCTAAAAAAATGATAGGCTCTTTAGCACCCACAATATCTATTAAAGCTAATCTGTCGGAAGCCGGTGGTAATAAAGATATAGAAGCAGCGGTTGCAAAAGCCATCAAAGAGCAGGATAGTATTGGGGGTATTGTTTCTTGTCACGTTGAAGGATTGCCTATTGGTTTGGGGGAGCCGTTTTTTGATTCTGTTGAAAGCTTGATTAGCCATGCGGTATTTGCGATACCAGCAGTGAGGGGTATTGAGTTTGGTAGTGGTTTTGAAGCGGCAAAGATGAAGGGAAGTGAACATAATGATGCCATCATCAATGCAATAGGAGAAACAGCTACCAATCATGCAGGGGGTATTAATGGGGGCATTACTAATGGAAACACGCTAAGCTTTAAGGTGGCGATTAAGCCTACTAGCAGCACACCCCAGGAACAACAATCTTGGAATAATTCCACACAAAAAATAGAACCTTTTCGAGTGAAAGGTCGCCATGATCTTTGTATAGCATTACGAGCGCCGGTAGTGGTAGAATCCGTTACAGCTATGGTTTTAGCCGACTTATTACTTGTAAAAAATTCGAGAGATTAAAGTTTGTAAATTGATTAAGCTCTACCCAAAGTATTCAACATATATACGAGGTGTTTCATAAAGCCGGATGGTGTGCAATTGAACGGCATATTGCTGAATAACAGGGTTTAATTCATTCCAAATGGCAATGCATAAATTCTCTGCACTGGTGATAGTATCCTTCATAAAAGGAACTTCTAAGTTTAGGTTTTTATGATCCACTTTTTCAATGATATGCTCTTGGATAATTTCACTTAGCAGTTTTGCATTGAAAATATAACCGGTATCCACACTAGGTACGCCTTTGATGGTTACATGTAACTCATAGTTGTGCCCATGCCAATTAGGGTTCGCACATTTTCCAAATACAGCCGTATTCTTAGCATCATCCCAGTTTTTATTGTGTAATCTATGTGCTGCATTAAAATGTTCTACACGAGTAAGATATACCATCGTAATTTGATTATTTTGCAAAAGTAGCCCTACAGCTTGGTTTATCAAATTCAATAGCATGAACATTTTATTAGTAGCAGCAACAGCACTTGAGATACAGCCTTTCTTGCAGCATTTTGAATTGGAAATTTATTCTGGAAATGAATTTCTAGTTAAGTCAGACAAACATCAAATCACGATATTGATTACAGGTGTCGGTATGGTGGCTACTACATTTCAGCTTACTAGAATTTTAGAACATCAACAATTTGAATTTGTGATTCAAGCTGGTGTTGCCGGCAGTTATGATAAAAAATTACAGCTAGGTACTGTGTATTGGGTAGCAAGCGATCGGTTTGGAGACTTAGGAGCAGAAGACCACCATCAATATTTGGATATATTTCAATTAGGACTACAAGAAGAACATCAATATCCTTTTCAGCAAAAGGCGTTTAAAAACCCAATAGAAAAATTCCCATTCATCCCGTTAATTCCACCCGTAAACTCCATTACAGTAAATACCGTTTCTGGGAATAGTGCTACTATTAAGTTACGTCAAGAACATCATCAATGCCAGCTAGAAACTATGGAAGGAGCTGCTTTTCATTATGTATGCTTGATGAAACAAGTACCATTTCTGCAAATAAGAAGCCTTTCCAACTATGTAGAACCTAGAAATAGAAGCTCTTGGAAGATGTCACAAGCAGTATTAACATTGAATAAATGGTTGCTTTCGGCACTGGTATAAAATTATTTGAAATAAGAAGCGCAATATTAAAATTATTCTCTTACCTTTGCCGTCCGAAAATCTTTCCGGCTACTAGAAGGTGTAGAAAACTATACTAGAAAGTATCCAGCGTTGCTGCCGGAACGATTGCAGGAAATTATTTTTTTAATTAATAAAATTTATGGCAACAGAAAACAATCTACAAAGCTATGAGCTTATGGTCATCTTCACGCCAGTATTGGCTGATGAAGAGTTTAAAAATGCTCAGAAGAAAGTTACAGACTTCATTACCGAAAATGGTGGTGAAATGATCAACTCCAATCCTTGGGGGCTTCGTTCTTTAGCTTATCCAATCGACAAAAAAACTACAGGTTTGTATTGGGTAGCAGAGTATAATGCTCCTACAGAAGTAAATGCTAAATTAGAAATCCAAATGAATCGTGATGAAAATTTCATGCGTCATATGATTACTCGTTTAGATAAATATGCTGTAGAGTATAATGCAAAAAGACGCAACAAAGGCGCTGATTCTAAAAACGAAAACTCAGCTGTTGCAGCTAATTAATTCACTCTCTAAATCTGTAAAAAATGGCTAAGCAAAACGATATCAAGTTCCTTACTTCAACTAAGATTGAAAAATTACCTAAGAAATATTGCCGTTTCAAGAAAATGGGCATCAAATACATCGACTATAAAGATGCAGAATTCTTGAAAAAATTTGTGAACGAACAAGGTAAAATGTTACCTCGTCGTATAACAGGTAACAGTTTGAAATATCAACGCAAAGTGGCACAAGCTATTAAGAAAGCTCGCCAAATGGCATTGATGCCTTACGTAACTGACCTATTGAAATAGAATAGAACCGTTTGTTCACTTTTTAAAAACTTAAAACAATGCAAGTAATATTAATAAAAGACGTTGACAACTTAGGAGCTGCAAATGAATTAGTAGATGTACGCCCTGGTTATGCACGCAACTATTTGATTCCTCAAAAATATGCTTTAGAAGCTAGTGAATCTAACCGTAAAATGTTGGAAGAGCGCCAAAAGCAATTGAAAAAGCGTGAAGATAAATTGATGGCTGAAATTAATAAAGTACGTGAAGTGCTTGCTCAGTCTGCAGTGAAAGTAGGTGCTAAAATTGGTACCAGTGGTAAAATCTTCGGTTCTGTTACCGCTATCCAGATTGCAAGAGCTATACGCGAACAAAAAGGTTATGAAATTGACCGTCGTCGCATAAGCATCATCGATGAGGTTAAAGAAATCGGTACTTACAAAGCTCAAATTGATTTCGGAAAAGAAAACATTGTAGAAATGCAATTTGAAGTAGTTGGAGAATAAAAAACTCAACTGATAAATCAATTGATATATAGAAACACCTTCAGTTTGAAGGTGTTTTTTTTATTACACCCATCCGAACATCTATAGGGCTATTACTACCACTATTGATTTCAAATTAATGCGGCTATAGATAATTCTATATCTTTGCTCGGTGCTAGAAACTAAACGTGTAATAAAGCCTACTCCAACAACTTTAGAGTCCTTACTAGGCGACGATGCTAAGATAATGAGCAGCGAATCCTTATTGATTAATAAGTTTATTCAGGTGGATTTCATTAAAACTTGTTTCTGTAATACGGAAAATATTAGTGAAGAGTCCTCTGGACGTTTATGGATATATCCTATTGCCGATAATACCTATCATGTACATTTGATTATTATCCCTCCAGACCAAGACTCCTGTGAGTCGGAGGTGTATTGGTTTCAGTTTCGCCCCGAGTTTTTTGATATGTTTGAAAGTAGTGTCCTAGCATCAAATATTCCTTTCCGTTTTGATAAATCTAACGAACAACAATTTTCTGTATGCGGACCTTCTAAATTGCTCTTAGAACAATTGAAAAACCCGCAAGCCATCAATGAATTGACGGAAGCATTCCATTTGACAGAAATAGCTATACAATTACTCACTAAAGCTATTGAAAATATTGCCCTTCCCTTTACCGTTTGTGCGGTACCGGCTTGCCGATTTTTAGCCAATCAATCTGAGCGAGAGAAAGTAATAGAAGCAAGGTCAATCATCGACCAAACCATCGACCAGCCGCTAACTATAAAAGAGCTTTCACGTAAGGTAGCCATGAATGAATGTTACTTGAAAAAAGGTTTTAAAACATTATTTGGCAAGACGATTAACGAATATCAGCAACATCTTAGAATCACTAAGGCAAAAGAATTATTACAAATTAAAAACCAAACTGTGTCTGAAGTTGCCAGTCAACTGGGGTATAGCAGCATCTCTCATTTCTCCACTGCCTTCAAAAAAGCAACCGGTCTCAAGCCTTGTGAATTGCTTGGATAAAGATTTTTTAAAACACTAGCTGTTAAGCTTTCGCTCTCTTTTCTCTCCCCAAAAGCCTAAGCCTAACCCTGTATAGTCATTGGTATGCCATAGCCCCTTTTCATAACGAAGTCCATCGGCTACATCTTCCTTTAATAAGAGCGGTCCATCGGCATCCAAAGCATCCGCTAACGGTTGTAAATGTATCAGAGCCGCAGTGCCTACTGTGCTTTCGTTCATCGTGCCTAACATTACTTTTAGCCCGGCTTGCTTAGCATTTTTTATCATACGTAGGGCAGGTGTTATTCCTCCACATTTAGTCAGTTTGATGTTGATACCATGAAAACTATTCACGCATTTGATTACATCATGTTCCTCCACACAGCTTTCATCAGCATATAAGTCAATGGGCGATAGTGCTTTTAATTCTTTCATCGCTTCCCAAGCCGTTTTTTCAAGTGGTTGTTCCAATTCTTTAACGCCTAATTTTTCAAATTCCGGTAACAGCTTTACTACTTCATCAAACGTTAGTGATTCATTGGCATCTACTCGAAACGGCTTGTCGGTAGCGGCTCTCAAAGCTTCTATATGTTGGATGTCTTCGGCGGATTTAATTTTTATTTTATAAATCGGTGAAGGATGTGCTTTTACTTTGGCTACCATTTTTTCAATACAGTCAATCCCGATGGTGTAGTCGCATAGAGGTGGTGGGTTTTTGGGTATCATAAGAAGATGATGTAAAGGCATTCTTCGTAGCTGAGCAAACAAGTCCCAGCCGGCAATGTCTAAAGCTGCAATAAAGAAATTTTGTTCTGGAAATAGATGCTCTAAAAAATGCCAAAACCGACGAGGGTCTGTAAGCGCATAAGTTTGCAGTAGGTGTTGCTTTTTTTTGAGACTTTCAATCATGCTATCTACCGTGACACCATAATAACTGATTGCAGGTGCTTCACCATAACCTCTGAACTGCCCCATGCCTAATGAAACGATGAGTGTGGGTTGGTGGGTCTTGGTGCCTTTGGCTATAGTAAAGGGATATTCAAAAGCTAATTCAAAAGGATGTATGGATAAGGATAACATTCGGTAAAATTGCAACTATTTTTGTGGACTATGCAAAAAACACTCAAAGTTCCTTTTTGGATATTTATCCTCCTTGCAGCGATTTATTTTTTAAGCATTGGTATTGATACGATGGATGTAGATGCTTCGCAATATGCGGAGATGAGCCGAGAAATGAGTACAAGCACTCAGCCTTTGTTTCTGTATGATAGAGGTGATAATTATTTAGATAAACCACCCTTTCTTTTTTGGGTGAGTGCCTTGAGCATTAAAATTTTTGGAGCTACTAATTTCGGGTTCAAACTACCCTCCATCCTTTTCGCTTTATGGGCAATTTATGCTACGTACCGTTTGTCAAAATTGTTGTATAATGAATCAACAGCTCGGTTGGCAGCATTGGTATTAGCAACTTGTCAAGGTATGTTTTTAATGACCAATGATATTCGCACCGATACCATTTTGATGAGTTGGGTAATCACTGCAATTTGGATGATAAAAGAAGTAGAATTAAATCGTACTTGGAAGAACGTATTGGGAAGCACCTTTGCTATTGCTTGTGGTATGATGACCAAAGGGCCAATTGCCTTACTGGTACCGGTTTTTTGCTTTGGTAGCGATTGGGTTTTGAAACGAGAATGGCGTCGGATTTTTGATTATAAACATTTATTGGATGCCGTGTTGATAGGTATATTTCTGATACCGATGAGCATTGGGTTGTATCAGCAGTTTGATTTACATCCCGAGATTGAAGTCAATGGGAAAGTGGGGCTTTCAGGGTTGAAGTTTTTTTATTGGACTCAAAGTTTCGGAAGGATTACCGGTGAAAGCAATTGGGATAATGGAGCGCATTTTACATTCTTATATGAAAATATGTTGTGGGCATTCTTGCCATGGATTATTTTATTTACTATGGCCTTGGTATTAAAAATTGTTTCTGTCGTTCATCAACGAATTTTCATAAACAATCGTCAAGAGTTCATAACCGTAGGTGGCTTTTTAATGACCTACTTGGCATTGGGTATGTCAAAATATCAACTACCACATTACATTTTTGTAGTATTCCCTTTAGGGGCTATAATAACGGCTGATTTCTTGATGAAATTATTTGAAGGCTCTTATAAAAAACTATATGCGATACTTAAGCCCACACAGTTTGTAATCAGTAGTCTATTGGTAATTGCTTCATTCTTTACCTTCTTTTATGTGTTCAGGAATGATTATTTTATTTACTGGCTTTGGTTATGGTTGGTGTTGGCAGGGTTGTGGTTGCTTATTTTGTTTCATAAAAAAATTGCTTTTAAACTACTGTGGGCAAGTGTGGCGGCTATTATGATTGCTAATGTTTTTATGAGTCTTCATTTTTATCCTCAACTTTTAAAATATCAAGTTGGCTCGCAAGTAGGACGATTTATAAAACAAAATTTGCCTAAAAAACCGGTGGGAGTCTATGTGTCAGAAGATGCAATTAATTCTGTTAGTTTCTATGCGGATATGCTTATACCACGAGTAGATTCGGTACATAAAGAAGACTACATCATCACAATGGCAAAAGGATTGGATAGTTTAAAGCTTCAACAAATACCTTATGAAACCATTACCTCCGGTACTTATTTCTCTGTTAGCCAATTGACACCCGCTTTTCTAAACCCCGCAACTCGAAGTGAAGTTATAAGAGCCTATTATTTATTGAAAATTCAATAAATCTGCTTTTCTAAATTGGGCTATACATAATGATATTGATTGTGAAGAGAATGGAGTAGCGATAATATAATAGGCTGCCTCTAGAAATGGAGCAGCCTATTATGTTTCAATTTTCTCCTATTCCTTCTGAAACCTATAGCTATACTTGATGTCTTTTTGTAGAAACTGGACGATATAGCTGCCCGGTAATAGTTGCTGCACCGGTAGTTTGTTATCTTTTGCTACGCCCTTACCTACTTGCCTACCCACCATATCATATACCTCATAGCTGCCAAGGGCAGTAATACCCTCTATAGTGAGTACCTCCTTAGCCGGATTGGGATAGACCCGATAAGAAAACTGACTATACCCTACCTCATCTACAGCAGTAGGTGCCAAATCGAAACCTAAATCTACGTACAAATTGGGGAATTGTACACTACTATTATAGAAAAAATAAGGTCTATTTTTAATAATGCTAAGTATTCGTTGATGTTTTAATAGAGTGCTGTCAGCTTCGTGATTGGTACACCGTATAGAACAGTCCTGTATATTAGGGCTAGGCGGTGTTATGCTCCTAAGCAATACCAAATGCTTAGATGGATCAAAGACAAAATCCTGAGTAAGAGAGATGCGTACCCACCAGCCGTTATTATCAAGGGGGGGTGCCAAAGATTGCACGCTACCATCGTAAAAATTAGAAGCCAGCAAACTGTCTTGTGTCTTTATAGACCGTACTAAAGTCATGTGTTCTATCAAATCCTTTAAATATTGTGTGTCTTTTGGCCAGGCATTAGCACCTATAGATGTCTTAAATGAATCAAAATTTGGACGGGAAGAATAGCCTAAGCGTATTTCCCATTGCTTCAAATAGCATTTCATATAAGGAACCATATAAATATTTGTAGTAGCAACATATAAGTTCGTTATTTTACCCTTAGGCGCTTTAAAACTGCCGGATGGATAAATATAAATAAAATCAGTTGAGTCTGAAGCATCTGTAAGTAAATAATTAGAAGATGTATAATGAAAGCGGGCAGCATATTGTGGTGTGTCGGTACCAATTTGCGCTGTTGCCAATTGGCTCAGCAGGGCTATTATGCTAAGTAGCATACTAATTATTTTTTTCATCTTGGGTTAGTTTTTAGTGAATAATAATTGATAATTAACAGTGCCATTTCTAAACTGTAAGTAATAGGTGCCGGAAGCAATGTGGCTGATGGAAAGGGATGGAAGAACCGTGTTGCCTGTTGTTATTAAACGTCCAGATAAGTCTATAATTCGGTAGTCTCCTATGCTTTCTATGTGACTAATGCGTATCGTTTCTGTAGCGGGATTAGGATACAGACTAACGTTTTTGATTATCGGATGCGGCTCATTTAATCCTGCCACCGCCGGCTTGAATACCACTGCATTATTGGGAATTACTTTATAATTAATAAAAGAAACTCCATCATACCATGCACTCAATATACCATAGCCGGTATTGCTGCTGCTGCTCACGGCTAAGCCATATATATGGTCATTAATCCAAGGGGTAATAGGAATCCTATTAATTTGAAAAGCACGAGGATTTAATAGCCAGCCACCTGCTGCATTTACCTCACGGGCATATACATAGTTTGAGGCATTTCCTCTTGGATAAAAACCGTTGAAGTAACTTTGATTGCCTATGTTTAAAACACCACTATTATAAGGGTCGTAAAAATCTAAACCTACACCGGCTGTTACCGCCGGTGCTATATTATCTGCCGGGAAGTAAGGTAATGATAACTGTAGGCTATTGTAACTACCGGCATCAAAATTACCATTATACCCTTTGGCTCGCCAAGGCATCATCCCCCCATTGACAATGGCACATACTTGCCATTGATGGCCACCCGGGTGCAGGTCTTGATTGTCCTGGCTCATTGATTCGATACGAGGTAAAGCATAACTGGCATTGTCTAATTGAAATGGCGGAGATGGTGGGAAACTGGATAATGTAGAGTTGTATTTCCAATAGTAGATATGTGTAGTACCTACCGATCCTGTATTGGACCAATTGCCGTTAGATCTAGTAAATGCTAAATCCATGATTTTTTCATTATAAAATTTGTTGCTGCTGTTTATTTCAGTACGGCAAGCAACATCAGGGTATTTGTAACCTATTGTTTGGCCAGAATAAAATTTAGAATTGGTAAAATTGGGCACTGTATTATGGTAGTATGCGATGTTGTAACGGTTATTTGTAGTCGTCACACTATCTGTCCATACAGCTGCAAGTTCTTGCAGTATAGGTTTCCAACCATCTACCAAGTAGCTGGAGTCTGTCCATAAATCTATATGCGGGTTGCCGGTAGCGCTGTCGCTGAGTGTTTGACTTCCTATTAAAGAGGCTGATAGAGAGGGGCTTCCCACATTGGAGATACGCCAATAATCTAATCGTATTTGATGCAGGCAACTATCATAATAATAGTATAGATTCGGATTGCCGGTATTGTATATTAAACATACGACATAGTTATTCCCCGGTGCAGATACATCATCTGCTATTACTATATCAGGCTCTACGGCAAAATCTACAGAAGAGTTAAAAACTAAAGAATTGCCGTTTTCGTCTTCAACAAATACAGAAACATTGCTGTTGTAGCTTCCATTACTGAATTGTTTGTTATCCCAAGCAATGGCTTTAAGAGTTCCTCCCTGTGGTGTTCGCTGAACCATATCGCAATTAATGGTTGTGTAGTTCCCTTGAGGTACAGTGGGGGCAGTAATTGGTTGGTCTGGCAAGGTGGCGTTAATGATTTGTGCTGAAGTGACCATAGGAGATAACATATTAAAAATTACCCCCCCCCCATAATCATTTTGAAGATGTTTTTCATGTTCATGGCGTTAAATTTTAGTGAATAATAGTAAAGATACATAGGTTGTTTTAAAAAAGCAAAGGGGAGAGAGATATGATTCTCTCCTGATGACAGTTCTTTTAAAGGAGCTTTTAAAACCAAGAGTATTATCAAACAGCTTTCCGGAAATTAAATTATACGAAACACAATAGTACCTACTACATAAGATTTCATTTTTAGTGAACAGTTATCTTTATTCCCTCACTATGACTTGAAAACTCCGGAGCATACATACATTGTAAGCTGGCTATGCCACTGCTGAAACTGCCTTTTTGCTGTATATAAACCGGATATTCCAATACATAAGTTCCTTTTGGTAGTCTATCAAAAAAGAAATTAGTGCTAATATCTTTGGTACTTTCATAAAACCCTAATCCATTTTTATATTTATAACTACTCAAGACATTTGCCGGCTCAAAACAAGCGGCTCGCATATCTTTAAGGTGTACATATTCTAGGTCTCTATCGGTAGTAAGTGTAAGTCGTACCATTACTTT
>CALMXV010000030.1 GCA_937871155.1 uncultured Taibaiella sp.
CCTTTTGCCTTTGTGATTAATAATGTTTATGGCTATCCTATTAAGTCTTATGGAAAAATCCCTAACAACATAACTCCTCTTGAAATCGTAGTTACTCCCGAAAGCAGCAATGTAGCCAAAGAAACACTTTACCTCTACTTGTCAGAGATGGATAACTACATAATCAATAAAATATTTTGGATGATAACAGCCTCTATCATCTTTACGGTTGTTATTATTTCTGCATTTGCCCTTACGGTAAGAACTATGTTTTCACAGAAAAAACTTTCTGAAATCAAAACCGATTTTATCAACAACATGACCCATGAGCTAAAAACCCCATTAGCCACCATTTCATTGGCTATTGATGCATTGGTGAATGATAAAGTAATCAATAACCCGGAGAAGATACGCTACTATAGTGGGATGATAAAAGAAGAGAATAAACGAATGAATAAGCAGGTTGAAAAAATTCTTCAATCAGCAAGACTCGAGCGTCAGGAAATCAAACTCAATTTACAAACCTTAGATGCCCATGAAATCATTCGCAAAGTAGCTGATAATTTATCCTTACAAATACAAGAAAAATCAGGATTGCTGACACTGAACCTAGCGGCAATAAAGCATTTAGTACTGGTAGATGAAGTCCATTTTTCCAATATTGTTTTCAACTTGTTGGATAATGCCATCAAATATTCAAAATCAAATCTTGAAATAAACATTACTACCATCGTTCAAAATAACTTGCTTGCCATAAAAATTAAAGACAATGGTATCGGCATGAATAAAGAAACACAGGCGCACATTTTCGATAAATTCTATCGGGCACACACAGGTAATATCCACGATGTGAAAGGGTTTGGCTTAGGGCTCAACTATGTGAAAGCACTAACTGAAGCACAAGGCGGTAAAGTAAAAGTGGAAAGTGCGTTGAACAAAGGCAGCCAGTTTACAGTTACTTTTCCGTTGTCAGTTTAAAGCCTAATATGAATTGATCTGTTACAATTCTTTCCTGAGCCTTGCCACAGGAATATTGAGTTGTTCTCTATACTTTGCTACAGTACGGCGAGCAATGTTATACCCTTTTTCCGTAAGCATATCCATGAGCTTTTCATCAGAATATGGTTTGCGTTTATTCTCTGCATTGATGATATCAGCTAAGATGTTTTTCACTTCTCTGGTACTTACTTCTTCGCCACTATCTGTTTGCATCGCTTCAGAAAAGAAATATTTTAAGATATAGGTTCCGAACTCGGTTTGCACATATTTGCTATTAGCTACGCGTGAAACAGTAGAGATATCCAACTGAGTCATTGCTGCAATATCTTTGAGAATCATAGGGCGTAAGTTGGTAGCATCACCTGAAAGGAAAAAAGCTTTTTGAAAATCTAAAATGGCTTGCATGGTGTGCAACAGGGTATGTTGCCGTTGCTTGATAGCATCAATAAACCATTTAGCGGCATCCAACTTTTGTTTGATAAAAAGTACCGCCTCTTTTTGTTTTTTATCTTTTTTATCACCACGGCTATACGCTTGCATCATCTCTTTATACCCTTCTGACACTCGAAGTTCAGGAGCATTTTTAGAATTAAGCGATAGCTCTAAAATACCGTTGTTGTTAAACACAAAAAAATCAGGGATGATATAGCTTTCCGCTTTATTGGTAACCATAAAAGCAGCTCCCGGCTTTGGCGAAAGCCTAATAATCACATGTATCACCTCTTTTAAATCACTATCTGTAAGATTTAAATAACGTTGGATTTTATCGTAA
>CALMXV010000031.1 GCA_937871155.1 uncultured Taibaiella sp.
GAGATTGAGTGGCACTATACACAGCGGCTATACTCACAAATGAAAGTAATAGTACTACTGCCCAAATGACTTTATCTCCTTTAAAATGTTTTTCAATTGCTGCTCGCATATCTTATAGTTCGTTTACGGCTAGTTTAAATTGACGTCCTCTGTCTTCATAATTTCTAAATAAATCGAAACTGGCACATGCCGGTGAAAGCAATACCACATCTCCTTTTTCGGCTAAAGCATAAGATGCTTTTACTGCATCTATAGCAGAGCTGGTATCGACTACCTGTTCTACAATATGGTCAAAGTATTGATGAATAGGACTGTTGTCCACACCCATGCATATAATAGCTTTCACTTTTTCTTTCACCATTTCTTCAATCTCTGAGTAATCATTTCCTTTATCGATACCACCCAATATGAGAATGGTAGGCTTCTTCATGCTTTCCAATGCAAACCAAACGGAATTGACATTAGTAGCTTTACTATCGTTGATATAATCTACTCCTTTGATAGTAGCTACAAATTCCAATCGATGTTCCAACCCTTCGAATGTTGCAAAGCTCTCTCTGATTTTTTCCTTTCTAATTCCGGCTATCCTTGCTGATATTCCTGCTGCCATACCATTGTACTGATTGTGTTTTCCTTTTATTGATAAGTCGTGTATCGACATGTTCGTAGATTCTCCATCTACATCAAGCTGCATGTCCTCTCCTTTAATAAATGCTCCTTCTTGGTCTTTTGGCAATTCGTTCATCGTAAAGAATAATGTTTTGGGTTGTAAATAATGAGTTCTCATGTATTTTTCGATAACAGCATCATCCATATTCACAACGAAATAATCAGATTGTGTTTGTTGTGCGGTTATCTTAAACTTAGAGGCGATATAATTTTCAAATTCGTAATCGTAGCGGTCTAAATGGTCCGGAGTAATATTGAGTAATACTGCTACATCAGGACGGAAAAAATGGGTATCATCTAATTGGAAGCTGCTAATCTCCATCACATACCACTCTACCGGGTTTTCTACTATTTGACGAGCAAAGCTGTATCCAATATTACCCACCATAGCCACATCTAAACCGGATTCTTTTAAAATATGAAAGGTGAGTTTGGTTGTAGTGCTTTTACCATTACTTCCTGTAATAGCTATAATCTTACTGGCTCCTTTGTAACGGAAACCAAATTCAATTTCACTACAGATTTCAATTTTGGCTTCGCGAATTTTCTTCACGATGGTAACTTTATCCGGAATACCAGGGCTCTTCACCACACAAGTTGCTTGCAAAATTCTATCTACCGAATGTCCACCTTCTTCGTAGGGTATTTGAGCTTCGTCTAAGGTTGCTTTGTATTTATCTTGTATCGTTCCGTTATCACTTACAAACACTTCCCAACCTTGCTGCTGACCAAGCAAAGCTGCCCCTATGCCGCTTTCTGCAGCCCCTAAGATGATTAGATTTTTGTTGTTCTTTTTCACGATTATCTGAGCTTTAAGGTTACGATACTAAGGATGGCCAATATGATTCCTACAATCCAAAAACGGGTTACGATTTTACTTTCATGATACCCTTTCTTTTGATAATGGTGATGCAACGGTGACATCAAAAAGATGCGACGACCTTCACCATATTTCTTTTTCGTGTGTTTGAAATATGCTACCTGAATCATCACAGATAGGTTCTCTACTAAGAAGATGCCGCAGATAATTGGTATTAATAACTCTTTACGAATTATCAATGCCAAAGACGCAATAATGCCGCCAATAGCTAGGCTTCCGGTATCTCCCATAAATACTTGAGCCGGATAAGCATTGTACCATAGAAAGCCAACACAAGCTCCTACAAAAGCTCCTATAAAAATGGATAATTCACCGAGATTGGGAATGTTCATCACACCGAGATAATCTGCAAAAATGTAGTTGCCAGATACATAAGCAAACACTCCTAAACAAATACCTATAATAGCGGATGTGCCGGCAGCTAATCCATCAATACCGTCTGTGATATTGGCTCCATTCGACACGGCTGTGATGATGAAGATGGTAAACAATACATAGATTGAGGGTGTCAGCCATAACAACACACTGTCTTTATCAGTGAAAAATCCAGCTATAGCAGCATAGCTCATCTCATGACTTTTCACAAAAGGGATTGTCGTGGTGGAAGTTCTTATTTGCACAAATTGATGTTCTATTCCCTTCTCATCTTTTCTTAAAAAAGGTTGAGATACTACCTCTTCTGTTGCATTATAGGTAACGGGTACGCCAGCTACCAGTTCTCTACTCACCGCTACATGTTGGTTGTAGTACATTGTCAATCCGACGATGATTCCTAATCCCACTTGACCTAAGATTTTAAATCTTCCTGCAAGGCCTTCTTTATTCTTTTTAAATACTTTGATATAATCATCTAAAAAACCGATCAATCCCAACCATACCGTACTCACCAACATCAAAAGGATATACACGTTACCTATTCGTGCAAAAAGCAATGTAGGAATTAAGATAGCTCCAATAATTATCAACCCTCCCATTGTGGGTGTTCCTTTCTTCTGTTGCTCACCAGCAAGCCCTAAGTCGCGAACGGTTTCACCTATTTGCTTTTTCTGTAAGTAGTTGATGAGCCTCTTACCCCAAACAGTAGTAATCAACAAAGAAAGTATAATAGCTAATGCTGAACGAAAGGTGATATAGTAAAAAACACCCGCTCCGAAAAGTCCGAAGTTTTGACGTAGATATGTAAACAAATAGTATAGCATATACGGTTGGGTTGATTATTTATTGTTGTGGTGGTTGTTTAATGTTAGTTGATTTTTATAAAAATTGACTTTTGCTTATTTACCTAAAAGTTTAAAACATTCCTTTACTATTTCCCTATCGTCAAAATGATGTTTCACTCCGTTTATTTCTTGATAGGTTTCATGTCCTTTGCCGGCTATGAGTAGAATACTATCCGGCTGTGCCAAAGTCACCGCAGTTTTAATAGCTTCTTTACGATCTGTAATTCTTAGTGTTTTTCTTTTTTGTGTAATAGATAGTCCGGCTTCCATACCATCTAAAATCGCTTCCGGATTTTCAGTTCTTGGATTATCAGAAGTCAATATTGTCTTATCACTATGAGTAGCGGCTACTTCAGCCATCAGAGGGCGCTTAGCAGCATCTCTATCTCCTCCACATCCTACTACAGTTATTAGTTCCTGACCTTTGGTGCGCAATTGATTGATAGTAGCCAGTACATTGATGAGTGCATCGGGTGTATGAGCATAATCTACGATTGCGAGTATTTTATCCTCTGTTGACAAGAACGATTCAAAACGACCAGGAGCACCATGTAAGTCACTTAAGACGGACAACACGTTCATAGCATCTTCTTCCAATAAAGTAGCGGTGCCATATACTGCCAGAAGGTTATAAGCATTGAACGTGCCTATCATTCTGAAGTGTGCTTCATGGTTTCCTACTTGCATCACTAATCCGGTAAGGTTGTTTTCTAATACCTTCCCTTTGAACATTGCCGGCATCAATAAGCCATAAGTATTTTTAGTGGCTGATGTATTCTGCAACATTACCATGCCTCGCTTATCATCACTATTCGTCAAAGCAAATGCATGCTTAGGCAACTCATCAAAAAATTTCTTTTTAACCTTTATGTATTCATCAAAGGTTTTATGATAGTCTAAATGATCGTGTGTGATATTTGTGAAGATGCCTCCTGTAAACTGGATACCGGCAATACGTTGCTGGTGTACCGCATGAGAGCTTACTTCCATAAATACATGAGTACAACCTGCTGCATACATTCTTGCCAATAAAGCTTGAATACTTATAGCATCAGGAGTAGTATGCGTAGCAATTAATATTTCGTCTTGAATGTGATTTTGAACGGTTGAAAGCAATCCAACTTTATAATTCAGCTTTACAAATAACTGATAAAGCAATGTTGCCACAGTTGTTTTACCATTGGTTCCCGTTACACCTATCACCTTCATTTTTTGTGAAGGATACCCATAAAAAGCTGAAGCCATCCAACCGGCAACTAATGCAGCGTCAGCAACCAATACATAGGTTACAGCTTCAAGTAGCGCATTCGGTAGGGTTTCA
>CALMXV010000032.1 GCA_937871155.1 uncultured Taibaiella sp.
TGTATGTCGGTGGTGGAGGTTTTTCGGGAGGACGAATGGTGGTAGGTTTTAATATTAATGATAGAGATGTAGAAAGCGTAGTGCAGGATATACAAGCAAAATTGGATAAAGAAGTAAAGTTACCTTCCGGATATTATTTCACTTTCGGTGGCACCTTTGAAAACTTACAGCAAGCCAGTCAGCGATTGATGATAGCCGTACCGATTTCTCTCTTACTCATCTTTATTCTATTGTACCTCACATTTACCTCCTTGAAACAAGCCGCACTGATATTTACAGCAATTCCTATGAGTGCTATAGGAGGTGTCTTTGCTTTATTGTTACGTGATATGCCTTTTAGCATCAGTGCAGGTATAGGGTTCATTGCTTTGTTTGGTGTGGCAGTTTTGAATGGGATTGTTCTGATAGGCACCTTCAATCAATTAGAGAAAGAAGGATGGAAGGAAATTATTCCTAGAGTGATAGAAGGGACAAAGATTCGATTACGACCTGTGTTGATGACCGCTACAGTAGCCAGTTTGGGCTTTTTGCCTATGGCATTAAGCTATAGTGCTGGTGCAGAAGTGCAACGTCCGCTTGCCACCGTTGTTATAGGCGGATTAATCACAGCTACATTCTTAACCTTGTTTGTATTGCCTCTTTTGTATATCGTTTTTAATAACAAAGAATCTATAGGCGAAGAAAGTAATGCTCATTAATTAATGCTGAGGAGTACTCTCTGATTAAAATTACTTCATGATGATAATACTCGTAAGCACTTTAAAATATCAAGACCATGATACGGAATGATCAATTAAAATTATTTATAGAATTAAATAGACCTCTTAGATTTTGGAGAGGTGTGTTCTTAAAAAGGATACTCATAGGACTCTTATTTTTGATGTTTACTACAACGGTTGATGCGCAAATCATTACTATAAATACGGAAGCACAAATAATAGACATTGCTATTAAAAATAACCTTGAAGTAAAAGCTCAAGCATTAGACCTAAAAGCAGCGAAAGCCAACAGGGTTACAGCTTTTGAGCTCCCTAAACTAGAAGTAAATGCTCAAATAGGACAGTATAATAGTGTGAAAAGAGATTATGCCTATCAAGTAGCACAAGCTATACCGTTCCCTTCAGTTTTTGGCACAAAACTTCAGTTGAGAAGTGCAGAAACAAAAGCTAAAGAATGGGAGTATGGCAGTAGGATAAATGAATTGAAATTGGCGGTTCGTAGTGTTTATTATCAAATACAATATTTACAACACCATCAGCAAAAACTGCAACAGTTGGATAGTTTATTTGATGAATTTTTAAGAGTGGCTCAATTAAGGTATCAAGCCGGTGAAGCACAAAAATTAGAAATTAGTACTGCTGAAGCTAAGAAAGGCGAAATTGATTTATTAAACCAACAAAGCAAGACGAACCTTTCCAATGCTTATAGAAGTTTACAGCTATTATTACATGCTACCGAAGAGTTGAAAGTAACTACTGTAGCTGTTTTTCAGCCATTGCAATTGAATTTGTTTTCAAGAGATAGTATCTCAGTAAGTAATCACCCTTTATTACAGACATATTATCAACAAGCAGCTATTTTAAAACAAACCAAACGAGTAGAATTATCACAAGCACTACCAGATTTTACAGTGGGATTTACCAACCAATCGTTGATAGGCTATCAAACAATAGATGGAGTTGAAAAATACTTCAATGCTTCCAACCGTTTTCATGTATTCAATGTAGGGGTAGCCATCCCATTGACGGTAGGCACTTATCAGGCAAAAGCAAAAGCAATAAGCTATCAACAACAAAAAGCTGAAACAACAGCTACCTTTCAAAAAGAACAATTAACAACACAATTAGAAAATACACTGGAGCAATATCAGCAGGATAACCGGCAATATGAGTACTACCTTCAAAAGGCATTGCCAAACGCCAAGGAGATAATGAAAGCCGCACAGTTGGGCTATAAGACGGGTGATATAGATTATGTAGCTTATCTATACGCGCTTCAAACTTCAACAGATATTGAATTGAAGTATCTACAAGCTATTCAACAACTCAATCAATCTGTCATTACCATTAACTATTTAATTAATCGATAAACATACCAAGATGTTATTTGAAAATTTTAAAACTAAATTTTGTTCAATACTGCGTTTTATCCCTAAAATAATTGGTCAATACATCATCTTTAATTCAGGAAGTAAGGTGATAAGCCTAATAGTTGGATTAATAGTATTCGCAGCCTGTCAAAACAAAAAGCCTGAAAGCAGCCATAGTCATGGTGATGCTGCTCATGCACATGGCCAAGCCACCGAAAAAGAATCAAAAGAAACCTCATTAACTGCTGAGCAAATTAAAACTGTAGGCATTGAAATGGGAACTTTAGAATACAAGCAATTGACCGCAACACTTCAAGCCAGTGGCACCTTGCAAGTACCTAATAATAATAAAGCCAATGCGACCTCCTTGTTTGGTGGAGTGGTGAAATCTATTGCTGTTCAAACGGGTTCGTTGGTAAAGAAAGGACAAGTGATCGCCACAATTGCCAATCCACAATTTTTGCAATTGCAAGAAGAATACTTGACGACAGCCAATAAGATTGTTTTAGCAGAACAAGAGTTGGCAAGGCAGAAAGAACTCAATGAAGGGAATGCCGGAATGCTTAAAAACTTACAAGCAGCCACTGCTGAATTGAATAGTTTAAGAACAAGAAGAGCTTCATTGCACCAACAACTAATTCTAATGGGTATTTCTCCAACGACCTTAACTAATGGAAAACTACAATCACACTTAACTGTAACCAGCCCTATAAGTGGTACGGTAAGTAATGTATTTTCAAAGATTGGTTCTTATGTGGATGTGTCATCGCCGGTAGTGGAAGTGGTAGATAATGGCTCGCTTCACTTAGACTTAAACGTTTTTGAAAAAGACCTTCCAGCACTACGAGTGGGTCAAATCATCCATTTCACCTTGACCAATAACCCTACACAAGAGTATGATGCCAAGATTTATAGCATTGGTACTTCCTTTGAAAATGACAGTAAAACCATCCCAATACATTGTGAGGTGCTGGGCAATAAAAAAGGGTTGATAGATGGAATGAATATAACCGCTGTGGTGAGCTTGGATGATGTGACTTCGCCAGCCGTACCTAATGAGGCTATTGTAGAAGCTGAAGGGAAGTATTTTGTGTTTGTGGTAGTAGAAGATAAAACAGTACCTAAAGCAGACCATACACATGATGGACATGCACATGATGAGCACTCTCACGTAGGTCATACACATGACACAATACCTGCAACGGCCTCTACTTCATCAGTTAACTTTAAGAAAGTAGAAGTGCTGAAAGGCGCTTCCTATATGGGTTATACTGCTGTTACATTTATTGCGGATATACCGGAACATACACAAATCGTAAAGAAAGGTGCTTATTTTATTAATGCAAAACTGACCAATCAAGGGGAAGCTCATGCACATTAATTCTTAAGAAGCATTTGTAGAGTTCATTAACTTCGAAGGCTTAAAATTGGGAATCCATGAAACTAGTTTATTACATGTTCATACTACTTTCTGTATGTATTTCAAGAGAGGTAAATGCACACATAACTCAAGATAGTATTCCACTTCATGAAAACTTTACTATATCCTCTAGTTATGTTGGAGAAGAGCGAATGATAAATGTTTGGACACCCGAAGCATATATTGGTAGTGCAACCCCCTTGCCGGTTTTGTATATGCTAGATGGTGGTATTCAAGAAGATTTTCCTCACTTGGCAAAGACGATGCAAGAGTTGATAACAGCTCATAAAATTCCTCCCTTTCGACTGGTGGGTATTGAAAATACGCAAAGAAGAAGAGACCTCACCGGACCTACAACTGTAGCAAATGACAAACGTATAGCACCAGTAGTAGGAGAGTCAGCAAAATTTAGAAATTTTATAAAAGAAGAGTTGATTCCTACAATCGAAAAAAACTATCCTACCTCCCCCAAACGAGGAATCATAGGCGAGTCGTTAGCTGGTCTTTTTATTACCGAAACCTTTTTGATGCAACCAGAGCTTTTTGATTATTATATAGCCTTTGACCCTTCTATATGGTGGAATAAGCAACAACTAGTGAAGGAGCTACCCAAGTACATCACACGTTTGCCGAATACGAAAAAACTATTTTGGTTAGCAGCTTCTAGTGAAATAACTATTGAAAAGCCGGTACGTAAATTTTCAAAAAAGCTAAAAGAGCTTAACCCTAAAGACTTGCAATGGAAGGTTGTTTATGCACCCAAAGAATCTCACGCTACTATATTTAAGGCCTTGAAAGGAGAAGCACTAATTTGGACACTTAATAAATAGATTGACCAATATTAGATTTTAGAACTGAATCCTCTTTTACCAATGGTTTCAACTTTCTAGAGCAGTACTAACTGCGAGAAAGGTATTTAAATAAACTTATTATCCTTTGCTGTTTTTATTGCATCTGCTTTAGAGTGAACATCAAGTTTGTGGTAGATGTTTTTGATATGACTTTTTACAGTTTCAAGGTCTATATATAACTCATCAGCTATTCGCTTTCTACTTTTTCCAGTTGCTATTTGTTCCAATATTTCGGTCTCTCTTTTTGTCAATGGTGATTGTTCATTACGTTTAAATGATTCAATAACCATTTTAGCAATATGG